>CAXUDN010000008.1:0-35501 GCA_964249715.1 uncultured Acidobacteriaceae bacterium | reverse complement strand
GATTTTGGGGCGGATCTGCTGGCCCTGGAGGCTGGGGATGCGATGGAGGCAGTGAGGCCGGAGCCGCGGCAGTTACCGTTGCCAACGCTGGATACGGAGGACCCGGGGGCTCAGGCTGTCAGCAGCGCGATTGGGTTGCCGGACGTGGGAAGGCGGGCGGCGGCGCTGAGACTGGCGGCGAAGCAGGTGCCGAAGTCGCGGGAGGCCCGTTTGCGTCTGGCGGGGACGCTGGCGGAGGCTGGGGAATTTCCTGAAGCCGAGGATTTGCTGAAGGTGTTGGGGACTGAGGATCCGTGGGACTGGCGGGTGTTGTGGTTCCAGGCGCGGATATGTTTGGCGCGGCATGAGGCTGGCGAGGCGAGGCGGCTCTTCGATCAGGTGTATTTCGATCTGCCGGGGGAGTTGGCTCCCAAGCTGGCACTGGGTTTGGCGGCGGAGATGGCAGGCGAGCGGGAATTGGCGGCGCGCATGTATGACCTGGTGTCGCGGGTGGATCCGGCCTTTGTGTCGGCGGTGTTCGGGTTGGCGCGGTGCCGGCGGGCGCTGGGGGATGCCAGGGGAGCGGTGGAGGCGTTGAACCGCATTCCGGCATCGTCGGCGTTGTCTACGCGGGCTCGGGTGGAGGCGGCGCGAACGTTGCTGGGGAGCAATGGCAAGAGGGCGGGAATGGAGGATTTGCAGGCGGCGTCAGCAGTGGCGGAGGGTCTGGCTCTGGACGGGCGGGACCGGTGGTTGCTGGATAGCCAGATTTTTGAGGCGACGATCCTGGAACTAAGCGCGAAGAAGACGGCGCGGGTGGATGGGAACGCTATGATTTTGGGGTTGCCGTTGGCGGAAAGGCCTCTGCGCGAAGGATTGGAGAGATCGTTGCGGTCCTTGGCGCGGGTGGCGAGTGACGAGGAGCGGTTGCGGTTGGTGGATGAGGCGAACCGGGTACGGCCGCGGACCCTGGTTTGATGATGCGCTGAAGTTTCTCAAAAAACAGTCGATAAAGAGAAGAGTTCCCGATGGTTTGCAGCGCGTGTTCGACCGAGGTGCCGGAAGAGGATCTGTTTTGTGAGAACTGCGGCTTCAGACTGCCGCAGGCTGAGGGGGCCGTGGAGGCATGCGTTTGTGGCGCACCCGTGAGTGAGGCGGATGAGGAGGGTTTTTGTCAGCAATGTGGAAGGCGGGTGCGAAGGCCGGCGACGGACCATCTTGAGCAGGTGATTGCGGACGGTTTTGCGGCGGTGAGTGACCGTGGGCTGCGGCATGAAAAAAACGAGGACAGGTTCGCGATCCTGACGGGTGGGGGCGTATGTGCGCTGGTGGTTTGTGATGGGGTTTCGGCGACGGAGCACCCGGAGGTAGCTTCGGAGGCCGTGACTGCGGTTGTGGCTGGGGAGCTGGAGGCGTCGTTGCGTGAAGGGAAGGCGGTAGATGAAGCGGCCCTGCTCACCGGGGCATTCGCGAAGGCTGCGGCGGAGTTGAGCGGAGAAGGGCGGACTGGAGAGAACGCGCCGTCCACAACGGCGGTGAGTGCGTTGGTCAAGGGGCAGGAGATTACGGTGGCGTGGGTGGGGGATAGTCGGGCGTACTGGATTGGAGTGGAGGGAGCGCAGTTGCTGACGCGGGATCACTCCTGGATGAACATGGCGCTGGATGCGGGAGAGATGACGCGGGAGGAGATTGAGGCGGCTCCGCAGGCGCATGCCATCACGCGGTGGATTGGGTCGGACGCTGGAGAGCTAGCCGTTCCGGAGGTGGTGCGGCATACGGTGGTGGGTGAGGGGACGCTGCTGCTGTGTACGGACGGGCTGTGGAACTACGTGCCGGAGACAAAGCAGTTGGCGGCATTGATGCGAGAGAAGAGTGGGGATGGAGCGGATGCGTTGGGAGTGGCGCGGGCGATGGTGGCGTTCGCGAACGAGCAGGGTGGCCGGGATAACGTGACGGTGGCGCTGCTCCGGGTCACGGGTGGCGCCGAGGTAGCGGCCGAGCCGATCAGCACGGTGAGCGAGCTTGCGGACGAGACGACGGTTGTTGAATGAACTAACCGATTGGGATGTTCGTATTGACGGAGGAAGTGAGGGGCGATGGCAGGTCAGTTCAGGGCCGAGACGTTTCAGAATGAGTTCCTGCCGGCAGGGTCGCGTGATGTCCACGCGATCATGACGGTGACGGCGGGCGAGGGTACGGCAGGAGCCGGGGGCGGCGAGCGGCTGTTTGGGATGATTTGCGACGTCTCCGGGTCGATGGAGGGCGGCAAGCTTCATGCGGCGAAAGGAGCACTTGCCAAGATGGTGGGGATGCTGCCGCCGGAGTGCAGCTTCTTCATCGTGGCGGGAGCGGATGCAGCGCATCTGGTGTGCCCGGCCGTGCGCGCGGATGCAATGGGCAAGCAGCAGGCGTTCAGCGCGATTCACCAGATGAGGGCGTTTGGGGGGACGCGGATATCGAACTGGCTGCATCTGGCGCTGGATCAATTCCGGCAGCGGCCGGGGGGTGTGAAGCAGGCTTTGCTGCTGACGGATGGGCAGAATGACGACGGGGACAAGGCTCCGCTCGAGAGTGTGCTGGGGGAGTGCGAAGGTGTGTTTCAGTGCGATTGCCGGGGGGTAGGCACGGACTGGCAGGTAGATCAATTGCGGCCGGTCTCGGGCAAGCTGTTGGGAACGGTCGATATCATTGCGACGCCTCAGGAGATAGAAGCGGATTTCAGGGGGATCCTGGAGAAGGCCCTGGCGAAGACGGTGAGTGATGTGTTTTTGCGGCTGTGGACGCCGCAGGGGGCGACGGTGAAGTTCTGCAAGGAGGTGAGTCCGGAGATCGTGGATCTGACGCGGCGGGCGCGAGAGGTGAAGGCGCAGACGCGGGAGTATCCGACGGGAGCCTGGGGCAAGGGGGAGTCGCGCGATTTTCATTTCTGCATTGAGGTCGCGCCGGGAGCCGTGGGGGACGAGGTGCTCGCCGGGCGGGCGAGTCTTGTGTTTACGGAGCGCGGGGTAGAGAACAAGGTGGCGGAGGCGCGGATTCTGGCGGTTTGGACCGACGATGATGCCAAGAGTACGAAGATTAACCGCGTGGTGGCGCACTATACGGGGCAGGCGGAGTTGGCGCAGTCGATCCAGGAGGGACTGGATGCGCGAGCGCACGGCGATGGGGACCGGGCTACGGCTCTGCTGGGGCGGGCGGTAAAAATCGCGCATGACAGCGGGAATGAGGCAACGGCAAAGCTTCTGCGGCGTGTGGTGGAGGTGGAGGATGCGGAGAAGGGGACGGTGCGGTTGAAGGCGGGGGTGGCGAAAGAGGACTCGATGGCGCTGGAAACGCGGTCGACGAAGACAGCGAGAATCGTGAAGGGTTCTTAAAGGCGAGGCAGGGAGGAGAGTGGGATGGCACAGCTTGCGGAGACGTTTGTTTGCCCTAAGGGGCATGCCTCGACGGAGGCGGATTACTGCTCGGAGTGCGGGGCGAAGCTGCAGGGAGCAAGGGCGGCAGGTAATGGCGGTGCGGGGCAGGGCCGGATGACCACGGGGCAGGTTTGTCCTGATTGCCGCACGTTGCGGGAGCGTGACGACACGGTTTTTTGTGAGGTCTGCGGATTTAACTTCGCTACGGGGGCACATGGGGAGGTGCCGCCGGCGGGGGTAGCCAGTGTGGAGTTGGAAGTTGCGGCTGAGCCGGAAGAAAACGCGCCGGTGGAGGCTGGGGTTGCTGGGGCGCAGCGGTGGACGGTGGTGGTGTCAGTGGACCCATCACTGCAGGGTCCGGATAGTCCGGAGGCGCCTGCGGATGTTTCGCCGTTTACGGTGGCGCTGGAGCAGCCGTTGAGTTTGATCGGTCGACGGAATGAGGCGCGGGGAATCTTTCCGGAGATTGCGCTGGCGCATGATGAGGCTGTTTCGCGGCGTCATGCTGTTTTGCAGATCGATGCGCAGGGTGGGTTGTTGTTGCGGGATATTGGGGCTGCCAATGGAACGCGGTTGAACGGCGCGGCGCTGCAGCCCATGGTAGATACCCCTCTGAAGAACGGGGATGAGATCACGTTGGGGCATTGGTCGCGCATTCGCGTTGAGGTGAGTTGATGCCGACGGCGTGGACTCCGGTGCAGGTGCCGGGACAGGGTGTGCCGGCAAAGAAAGTGAGCGCGCCGCCGAAACCGCGTGCAGGCTGGAACACGCTGCGCCTGCTGAAATCGGGACGACTGGTGATCGTTGTCCTGGACCTTCTGCTGGTGATGGCCGTTGTGACGGCGACGGAGACGCATCGGGCGGCGCTGAAGACGGTGGGCCGGGATGCGGCTCCGAGCATTGTGGCGGCGCAGCATATCAAGTCAGCGATGGCCGATATGGATGCCGATGCGGCGAATGAGTTGCTGGCCGCGCCAGGCACAGCTTCCGCATCGGCGGCGGGGTTTCAGGAACGCCGGGTGGAGGCGGTGAAGGCGTTGATTGGGGCGGCGGAGAATATCACCTATGGCGACGCCGAACGCGGGCCGCTGCAGACGCTGGAGGTCGAACTCGGGTCGTATGAGGACCTGGTGCAAAGGGCGCGGGACTTCCATGCGAATGGTGATCCGAAGACCGTGGAAGCGTACAGGGCAGCGGGAACATTGATGGACGGGACGCTGCTGCCGGCGGCGGATGCTCTGGATAAAGCGAACAACGATGTTCTGGAGCGCACGTACGAGACGCAGAGTTTTCGATCATCCGGTTCGCGGCTCACGATTTTCGTCATCGGGGCGCTGTTGCTGCTGACACTGGCAGTGATGCAGATCACCCTGAGTCAGCGCATGCACCGTACGTTCAATCCGCTGCTGCTGGCGGCGACTCTGGTGGTGATTGTCGTAGCGGCGCACGCGGTAAGCGCTGTATCCGGATCGCACAATGACCTGAAGGTCGCCAAAGACGATGCTTTTACGTCGATCCACGCGCTTTGGCGCGCGCGCGCGACGGCGTACCAGGCTAACGGCGAGGAGAGCCGGTCCTTGCTGGACGCGGCGCATGCGGCTGAGCACGAGGCTGCATTTCAGGGGGAGGCAAACGCGCTTTTTGCGTCGTCCGGCAGACTGACCGATGCCGAATTGCTCGATGCGTTGAGGGTGCGTACCGAGTTGGCCGGTTTGAGCGGATATCTCGGAGATGAGCTGCAGAATGTCACATTTTCCGGCGAGCGCGATGCGGCACTGGACACACTTGCTGGCTGGCAACGGTACCTGGTAATCGACAGAAACCTTCGCAAGCTGGAGCATGCAGGTCAGCGGAAAGCTGCGGTGGAGCTTTGCACCGGTGCAGCACCCGGGCAATCGGATTGGGCCTTCGCGCAGTTCGACGCGGCATTGGATCGTACGTTGGCAATCAACCAGAGGGCCTTTGACGAGGCGGTGTCTCACGGCATTGGGGCGCTGGGGAATCTGGAACCGCTGGCTGGTGGCTGTGGTGTGCTCGTCGCAGTGCTGGTGTTCTTTGGATTGGCTCCCCGCATCCGGGAGTACCAATAAAGCGTGAACCGCGCGGGGCCCGGTGGCGTAGAGTACAAGACGAAGAATGGCGTTGTTGGGCTTTTGGAGGAGTGGGCATGTTCCGTCGTTTAGGGAATCTGGTTCGCGGATTTTTTGGCTTGTTTGTTTCCGGGGCGGAGCGTCGCAATCCGGAGGCCCTGCTGGAGGTGGAGCAGGAGAACCTGCGCAAGCAGGTGGGCAAGTTTAATGTGGGGCTGGCTTCCCATGCGGGCATGGTGGAGCGGCTGATCGGTCAGGTGCGCAAGCTGGAGACCGATGAGACGGATCTTCGGGCGAAGGTGTCGGCGAACTTGCAGCTAAGCCGCCGCGATGTGGCGGGGCAGTATGCGCTGCGGCTGAAGACGATCGAGCGCGAGCTGGAAGAGAACCGCAAGCAGCTGGATCAGGCCGAGGTGACCTACAAGGAGCTGGTCCGGGCGCGCGATGTGGCCGTGCAGATGACGCGCGGGAAGATCGAGGCGTTGAAGTCCGGCATTAGCGACATGAAGATGAAGCGCGCCATGGCCGAGATCACCGAGATGGCTTCTGGGATGGTGACCAATCTTGGCGGTGCGGGCGATACGCTGAACCGGCTCGAGTCGATGGTGCAGGAGGAGCGGTACCGCGCTTCAGGCCGCGTGCGCGTGGCGGTGGACAGCCTGGATCTGAATGACGTGCATGTGAAAGAGGCGGAGCAGAAGGCATTGGCCGATCAGGCGCTGGAGGAATTCGAGTCGAAACAGACGCCCTTGGGGATCAGTGACGGCAACGGCTTTACGGCGTCTCCGGCCAGCACGCCTACTGTGAGTGTGGATCGGCGGCGGAACGGCTGAGTGGGCGCAGTGCAATGCCCCTGAGATCTTTGTTCCGTTCGCGATCGCCCTCACTGGAGTACATCAGGAATGCAGAGCGGCTTACATATGTCATTTGTGTTTTCCCTGGCAGTGCTGATGCTTGTGCCCCATTCATTCAGGGGGCAGGAAGCTAGAGCCGGTGCCGGTGCTCAAAAGAGCGCGCCAATGGCAGGGGATGCGCTCCCCAGTTTCGAAGTCGCTACGGTTCGCCCAAGCGATCCGAACGACCCGAACGCGGCCAAGGGCTGGAGTTTTGAGTCTGAGGGACACCGCATCACGTGCAAGGGGGCCACTATCCTGAACATCGTCCAGGTGATGTACGGGGTCCAGTCCGCGCAGATCGTCGGCGGACCCGATTGGATGAAAAGGGACCGATTTGATATCAGCGGAGTTCCTGATCTTCCCGGCGACCCTGACACTGCTCAAATACAAGCGATGTACAGAAGGCTGCTTGCAGAGCGTTTCAGTCTCAAGCTGCATCACGAGATGCGTGTCATGCCGGTATATGCCTTGACGGTTGCCAAGGGAGGGCCGTTCCTCAAAGTGGCCGACCCCAGCGAGGCCGTAAACACCGGCAATTTGGGCGATAGCAGCCAACGTACGCTGCGATTCACCAATATGTCTATGCGAGAGTTTGCAAAGAATATGGATGTCTTTGCAGACAGGCCGGTGGTGGATAATACTTTGCTTCCGGGACGGTACGACTTCACCCTCAAGTGGACCTTTGAAGTCTCGGCGGAAGGGCGACCTGGCGCTCCACCATCCCTTTTTGAAGCGATGAAGGAACAGCTTGGGTTACGAATGGATGCAGCGAAAGGACCATCTGAAGTGATCGTGATCGATCAGGTCGAGAAACCTTCAGAAAACTGACTGGAAGCCGCTATGAACGGCCAGCAGGCACTGCGGTGACGGCGTTTCACTTGGATGTAGAAGGGCCTGCTTGCGCTCTGGCTAAGCCGCCGGGCCACCAGTTCCAATCGCCGGCTACGGCGAGAAGAGCGGGGCCTATGACCATGCGAACCAATGTGGCGTCGATAAGAACGGCGATGGCGAGGGTGAAGCCGATCATCTTGACGACGAGGAAATCGCCGAAGGTGAAAGCAGCAAAGACGGCGATCATGATGGCCGCGGCGCTGGTGATGAGGCCGGCGGTGCGAGCGAGGCCTTCGGTGATGGCATCCTTTTCGCTGAGGCCGGCTTTACGGGCTTCCCGGACGCGGGCTACGAGGAAGACCTCGTAGTCCATACTGAGGCCGAAGACAATCGCGAAGGTGACGATCGGGACAAGCGGGAAGATGCTACCGGTAGGTGCGGCCACGCGCAGCAGGTGAACGCCGTGGCCGTATTGGAACACCCAGACCAGCGCGCCGAAGGAGGCCATGACCGAGAGCAGGTTCAGGGCGATGGCTTTTACGGGAGCGACCAGGGACCGAAAGCCGACGAGCAGGGCAAGAAGCGTTCCTCCGACGACGAGGGCCGTCACGTGGGGGAAGCTGTGGATGACGATGGTCTGGTAATCCGCGTTCAGGGCAGGGATGCCGCCGATGAGGAGCATGGCGCCGGGAACGCCGGTGAGGGCGGCGGCGCCGGTTGCGCGGAGTTGGCGGACCCAGTCGACCTGTTGCCGCAGGGTGACGGTGCCGGTAGGCAGGACCTCCAGGAGGGCGGTGCGGCCGTCGGCGCTGAGGAAGGTGCGGCGGGTTTCGCGGGAAAGGTTGTCGAGCATGGATTGATTGCTGTCCGAGATGGTCGTAATGGAGATGACGCGCTGGCAGCGAGGGTCGGCGGCAAGGCGTTTGGAGAGCTGATCGATGGTGTTCCAGCCGGCTTGGCTATGGGCGATGGAGTTCGCCGGCAGGGTGATCATGACGCGCATGGTCTGCACGATACCGGCGCGGTCCATGCCTTCGAGGCTGTGGAGGGCCTGCACGGATTCTGCGGCGGGTGGAAGCCAGTCGCCCTGGGGAACGCTGGTGTCGAGCCTGGTGGCTTGCCAGGCGAGCAGGATGAGGGGTAGACCTGCCAGGGCAATGGCGAGCCAGGGATGCGCGACTATGTGGGTTCCCCAACGGCGCCAGCGAAGGCCGGATTGCGCACTGCTGGCTTCGTCGAGCTTGGGGGTGAACGGCATGCGGCCTATGTCGATGCGGCGGCCGAGCAGGGAGAGAACGGCGGGGACGAGGGTGTTGGTAAGCAGGACGCTGGTGCCGGCGACAAGGCATCCGGCGAGGCCGATGGAGCGAATCTCGCTGATGGGCACGATCAGCAGCGCGAGAAAGCCGATGGCAACGGTGGAAGCGGAGATGAGGAGGGTGCGCCCGGCCTGGCGAGCAGCGAGGAGGGAAGCTGCGGGACCGTCGAGGCCTGTGGCAATGGCTTCGCGGAAGCGGCTGACCATGAGGAGCGCATAGTCGATGCCGAGACCGAGGCCGAGCATGGTGGCGAGGTTCTGGACCAGGATGGAGAGGTGAAAACGGTGCGCGAGGAGGCCGGCGATGGCCAGGGTCGTGGCGATGGCGAGCTGGCCGACAGCCAGGGGGATGAGCGCCGCCACAAAGCTGCCGAAAGCTACCAGAAGGAGAGCAAGGGTGATGGGGATGACGAGGCTTTCGCCGCGGCGGATGTCGTTCGCGCTGGCTGCGCGAATGTCGAAATTGAGCGGGGTTTCGCCGGTGAGTGTAAGTCTGATGGCGGGGAATTGAGGGCGGAGTTGGTTCTCGAGGGAGTGCTCAAGGACGTGGAGGTGGGGAACGACCTGTTCTGCGGGGCCGCTGTCAGAGGACAGGCCGACCAGGACGAAGGTGTTGCCGTTTTTTCCCAGAAAGAGTGGGTCGCGGAGTTCGAGGTAAGAGACGACGCCGGAGGTGCCGGGTTCGTTTTTGAGCGCATTGTCGATCGTGGTTAATGCTTGTTCGCCTTCGGGCGTGTTGGCTGCCGGGACACCCTGGACGACCAGGGCTACGCGGTCCACAAAGGGGGAGTGGAAGCCGCCGCTCAGTTCCTGGTTGACCCGTTCCGCCTGGCTTCCTTCCACGCGGGTCGCTGTTTCGAGATGGCGCTCGCTGTGAAAAGAAAAGGGAAAGAGCGCGAGAACCGCGATGAAGACGACCAGGGCCACCAGGGACCGGTGCAGAGGCATGAAAGTCATCATGGCACATCGGCAGAAGCTCCGGCGCACGAAGCGCGCTTTCTGATCGGCCGAGAGCCGAGGATGGTGTAACTGACCAACGCTTCGCAGGCGGCATCTACTGAATTGATCTTAAGAAGATCTGAAGATGTGGGATTGAAAGCCCCAGGAGGAAAGATATGCCCTTTTTTGCAGGTCTTGTGCTGATGGCAGCGATGCAGGCGGGGAATGCGGATCCACGTATCGGAACATGGACGCTGGTTTCGGCACAGTCTTCTCTTGATCCTGCCAACCGGCTGAGTATTACGCCGGTCCCGAATGGGGTTCATCTTGTGATGTCGGGTGAGGTGCATCTGGAGTTCACGGCAGGTTCGGATGGAAAGGGAACGGCGGTTGCGGGGAATCCGGCATTCGACCAGATTCAGCTTCACAGGATCAGCAAGCGGGAGTCTGAGGTGAGGGAAGAGAAGGCTGGGGCGCTGGTGGCTACGGTGCGGGACAAGCTTTCAAATGATGGAAAAGAGTTGACGATCACGACGGCGAACCAGGGAAGAGGTCCCCAGGTTACCGTCTGGACACGGAATGGACCGGTGCCGGCAAGCAAGGATTTGTTCGCGGGCGAGTGGACGCAGGATATGGGGAAGACTCGTCTGCGGCAGGGGCTGGTGTTGAAGATCGAAGCGGAGGGCGCGGACGCGATTCGGTTTTCCGGGGAGTACAGCTTCACCGGGGGCTTTGATGGCAAGCAGCACGATCTGAAGAACTCGCGCAATGACACCGTGCAGATGGCGCGGGTGGATGCGCGCACGGTGGATGCGGTGTACCGGCGGGATGAGCAGGTGGTGCAGAAGGACCGGTGGACGGTCTCGCCGGACGGGCGCACGATGATCGTTGTGAGCCAGGGCTCGTTGGCAACGGGGCAGAAACTCTCAGAAAATCTGACGTTTCAGAAGCAGTAGCTGAGCCTGGGTAAGAGGCTCAACCTGCCCCCTGCACTTGAACCTGCGCTTGCACCGCGACGGGAAGCGTCACAGCGAGGGAGGCGTGGGCCTCGCGAGGTGCGACCGAGATGATGCCTTTACGGTTCATGAATTTGAGTATGCCGTTGACGGTGTCTTCGAGGGTGGGATCTGGTTTACCCCAGGCTGAAGCGTCGCGGGCGGCCTGGTAGGTGGAATTGTCGTAGCGCTTGAACTCCATGGACGAGATGTTGTCTACAGAGCCGACGAGGAAGTCGAGCAAAGGGAAGAGCAGGTCCTCTTTGCGGCAGCGGCGGATCAGTTCCGGGACGAAGTCCGGGAGGCTGAAGATATCAAACTGGCGGCCGGTTGATTTCGTGATCAGACCGGTGATGTCGAGCATGTTCGCGTAGTCGTCACGAACGACGTGGAAGGTCTGGTTTGCTGTGCCGGCTGTCGTCGAGATCGCTACGATGTTGTTGGCGACGATGTCGGCAGGGACAAAGCTCACCTGATTCAAGGCGTCGACACCAATGCCGTGGTTGACCATAAAGGCGACGAGGCGAACGGCGATGTCGAAGTTGTTGCCGCCGCCCGTAACGGACGGACTGACAAGGGCCGGACGGAAGACCCGCGTCGATAGGCCCTTCTGGCGTGCGTTGAAGACTACCTGCTCGGCAACCCACTTGGTCTGGCTATAGCCGAAGTCGAGGAGTTCCATGTTGGCGTTGCCGTCGGTCTCCCAGAGGACGCTCTTCGTGGCCCAGCCGAAGATGAAGGTGGTGGAGACGTAGTTGAACTCTTTGGGACGGCCTTCGAAGGCGAGGCGCAGAACTTCGTTGGTTCCGAGAACATTGGCGTCACGCATACGGTCGTAGTTGAAGAGATAGTTCACCGTGGCGCCATTATGGAAGACTGTGTCGACCTGGTTGGCGAGAAAGTCCCAGGCGTCCTGTGCGAGGCCGAGGTTCTTCTGCCCGAGGTCGCCGGAGAAAGGGATGACGCGCGATTCGAAGAGGTGCATCAGGCTGGGGCTGCAGGGTCCCATGGACTCCATGGCGGCCCGTAGCCTCTGCTTGCCTTGCTCTTCGTCGGAGGAGCGAACGAGGACGTAGATTTTCGCGCGGGTCTGTTCGAGCAGGCTCTTTATCAGGAAAGGCCCAATGAAGCCGGTGCCGCCGGTGAGCAGAACGTGGTTGAGGACAGGTGTGCCAGGGAGCGGTGCGGGTACGGGAGGATCGAAGACGAGCTTGCGATCGTCGCTCATCATTTGCCCTTCCGCAGCGCGCTGCTCTTCGCGGAAGGCGGCCAGGGAGTGGCGCAGCGTTTCGAGTGCTTCTTCGGGCGCACTTTCCAGCTGCTCGGCAAGCCCGAAAAGTTCGGCCACGCTGACGCGCTGAATGACGCCGATGTCTACCTGCCGGGCCAGCATTTCAGCGCCTCTGTCCTTGAGGAGTTCCTTGATCTCGTGCATGAAAACGACAAGATCGAGGGAGTCAAGGCCGGCGTCCACCAGGTTGTAGGACTCCGAGCCGGTGAGATTGTAGCGGGCCTTCAGTTCGTCGAAGGGGGTTCTGGGTCCGGAGGCAGAGGGGCACATTCCAGCGTCCTTCTCGCGGGAGAACTCGGAGAGAACGGTAAACTCGCCGGCGAGCCACATCTGCTTGGTCTTGTGGCGCATGATCTTGCCGGAGCTTGTCCGGGGAATGGCGCGTGGGGCGATGAAGGAGATGAGCGCCGTTTCGACGTTCAGGTAGTTGCGCACAGCGGTGGCAATCTGCCGGGCATCCGGAACGGAAGCAGGATTCTTCACTTCGGCGACGATGGCGAGGGCGGGTTCGGTGTCCTCGTGAATCTGGAAGGCGACAACGCAATGCGCGCGGATCTGGCTGGAGGCGCGCTCCACGACGGCTTCAATGTCCTGCGGGTAATGGTTCTGGCCGCGGAGGATGATCATGTCCTTGATGCGGCCGCAGACGAATAGTTCGCCCTTGTGCAGGAAACCCATGTCGCCGGTGCGGAGAAATCCATCGTCGTAGGGAGTGTCATCGACCAGACGCGCGCGAAACTGCTTGAGGGTGAGTTCCGGGTTATTCCAATAGCCGAGGCATTTGCCGCTGCCTGCCAGCCAGATCTCCCCGATGCGACCTTCTTCCAGGACGGCGTGACGTTCCGGGTCAACGATCCGGATATCGAGGCCTTCGAGCGGCGCCCCGCAGCTTACGATCTGTTTCGCCGAGTCGATCTCGGAGACTTCGGTAGTAAGGCGAGCCTTGCCGAGGGATATGGCGTGTTTGTTGACGGAGACGATGGTGCGGCCGCGCATCGAGACGGCCAGGGTGTTTTCCGCCAGCCCGTAGGCGACGTAAAAGCTTTCCGCCTTTAGACCATAGGGCTGGAAGGCCTCGAGAAAGCGTGTGTAGGTATCGGGCTTGACCGGCTCGGCGGCCACCATCAGCACATGAAGCGAACTCAGGTCGCAGCCTTCCAGGCTCTCCTTCGAAGTTCTTCCCGGGCGCAGGCAGTACTCGTAAGCAAAATTGGGGGCGGCAGTCGCGGTGGCGCGGTATTTGCTTATGGTTTCAAACCAGATGATGGGGCGCTGGATGAAGTCCGTGGGCGCGAAGCCATACGTGGTGCCACCCTTCAGCGCGGGGTAGAGATAACAGCCGATCAGGCCCATGTCGTGGTACTGCGGAAGCCAGGAGACGACGACGGGCGAGGGGTGATCGATCACCAGCGAGCAGGTTTGCAGAATGTTGTCGTGCGTCACCATGACGCCCTTCGGCTCCATCGTTGAGCCGGAGGTGTACTGGAGGAACAGGATCTTCGAGGGTTGGGGAAAGGGCTCCTCCCCAACACGATTGACGAAATCTTCTGTGACGATCCAGGGAAGCGCGGAGATGTAGTCGACATTTACCCCAGAGGTCGCAACGCCACTGCGCGCGAGATTGGTTTTCAGCGACGCATGGTAATCCCTGCTGGTCAGGACCGCGGCTGCCTGGCAATCCTTGGCGATGTGAACAATCTTGAAAAGGGCGCTCTGAAAACCGCGAGAACTGGGCGGGTACACGGGCACGGGGATCAGGCCGGCGCGGACGCACCCGAAAAAGGCACAGATCATCTCCAGCCCGGGAGGGTAAGCCAGCAGGAGGCGGTCCTGTGGCGCAAAGCGGCCGTCCTGCAGCAGATGGGACGCGATCGCCTCTGTGCGCTGAAGGAACGACGCGTAGGTGTAGCTTTCGAGAAGATTCCCGTTGAGGTCGATATAGGAATACAGGAGCTTTTGCGGGTGCTCAATCCCGAGCCTATCCAGGCTGTCTAAAATCGACGCCATATGAACTAGCGATACCCTCCAAAGTTGGATAGGAACTGATTAGTCAAGAAAACGTGACATCTTGCTGCTCCCCGCGCCCTGGCGAGGTAGTAAGCTTGGTCTCGGAAAATTTGCGGAAGGTTGCCGGTCCAGGAAGACCAGCTTCGCAAAGATGCTGCGCCTTTGCGTCGCTCGATCCATTCGGGGCGAGCTCCCCGGGGTCCGAACGCACGAGGCGAAGAAGTCTTGCGGAGCTCTGGTGAAGCAAACTCCAGTTCAAAGCGTCGACGTTCGGTGCTGTCAATTGGGTGATGGTAGCAGAGGTGAGGCAATATGTGACAGGGCCTGCGGCCGGGAGACTGTGTCAGGTGGCCGAGGATGATTCCAATATTTTGGATTTCCGCGAAAGTTTTCACGCTGTCACCGATCTCCCTTAGCCTTGGGCCGGACAGAAGGTACACTTACAGCGACGGCTGGCACGGCAACACGAGACACGCCAGGCAACGTAGAACGAACGCGGAGAGGCCTGTGACGTCCGAGACCGAAGCGCTTATCGCCCCTGAGCCGCCCATGGCTGATCTGGTTTCGCATGAAGAGTCACCGCAGCAGGGGGTTGGGGACCCCGTGAGTGCGGCTTCCTTTCCCAAGGTATTACGGCGCCGGCTGGACAGGTTCTTCGCAGAGCAACGGATCTCTCCCAAAGCCGACCGCATGATGTGGACCAAGATCGCTGTGGGTCTGGTCGTGCTTGCCGGGAGCTGGATTGCTATTTACGCGTACCGGCCGGCTTCCTGGAAGTTTGTTGCGCTCTATGTCCTGGGTGGCCTGGCGCAGACATTTCTCCTGCTGAACATTGCGCATGACAGCAATCACAACGCGATTTCTTCAACGGCGACGGTGAACAAAACGCTGAATTACGTCTTCGACATGTGCGGGATCAGCTCCTACATGTGGCGGATTCTGCACCATCGCGGTCACCACTCCTGCATCAACGTTCACGGGGAAGACGACGCGCTGACCGGCAGGGGATTGCTGCGGTTTACGCCGCATGAACCTTACAGGCCGATGCAGCGCTTTCAGCATATTTACGCTCTGGTTCTGTATGCGCTGTTCTCGCTGGATTACGTGTTCGTTCGAGACTTCGAGTGCTTCTTTTCGCCGTCGCACGACTACATCGAGCGCACGGAGCATCCGCTTCGTGAGTACATCGTCCTGTTCGCGGGAAAGATCTTTTACGTCACTTACATGTTGATCTTGCCGGTGATGTTGCTGAAGGTGCCTATCCTGCTCGTGCTGGCAGCGTTTTTGCTGGTGCACCTTGTGGTTGGGTTGAGCGTCTCGCTGGTCTTTCAGACAACGCACACCGTGGACGGGACCTACTTTCCGACCGGTCGCAATGAATTTGAGAACGGGGTCTATCACATCTTTGCGACGACGGCCGATTATGCGACGGAGAACCCTGTTGTGGGGTGGCTCGCGGGAGGGCTGAACCATCACATCGTTCACCATCTCTGCCCCTATGTGTGCCACACGCATTACGCGCCGCTGACGCGCATCGTGAAAGAAACCGCTGCGGAGTTCGGCATTCCGTACCGGCAGCATCCGACGATGACGCGGGCGATCTGGCACCATTTGATCCTCCTGCGGCAGCTGGGGAACGAGAATTGACGGCGTCTTCGCCCCTACCTACCATCTCCCGTGCCCGGTCCTTTGCGGATTCACGTTCGATGGCCCGCAATCCTGTCCGGGTTCTTACGCGTTACGGCGAAGAGTATGGGGAGACTTTCCGCTTCTATCTGGGTGGCCTGAAAGAGGCCATGGTGACCACCAACCCGGCCGTCATTCAGCATGTGCTGAAGACCAACTGGGAGAATTACCAGAAGTCTGACATCCAGGTGAAGCGGATGGGGCACTTTCTGGGCAAAGGGCTGCTTACGACGCATGGGGAAGCGTGGCGTACGCAGCGGCGACTCATTCAGAAGGGTTTTGATCGTAAGGCGCTGGATGCCTTGTCGTCGATCATGCAGGATTCGCTCACGGATTCGCTGCGGGGCTTCGATGAGGCAGTGGGGCATGGCCCGGTCGATATCTATCCGCAGTTGATGAAGATCACCTTTGCCATGGTGGCGCGCTCGCTTTTTGGCGCGCGGCTGAAGGATGAGGACATCGATCTCGTCAGCCAAACCATTTGCACGGTGCAGGAGTTTATCGTCCGGCAGACGCTGCAACCGTATCTAAACCCCTACTTCGGGATCTCAGGCGAACTGCGCCGTCATGAGGAGATGCGCACGCGTGCGGACAACGTTTTGCTGGAGTACATCAAGGCGCGGCGAGAGCAGGAGCCAGGGAGCGACCTGCTGCAGACACTGATGGATGCCCGCTATAGCGACGGCGAGGGCATGCCCGATGAATTGGTTTTGAGCGAGAGCATGCAGCTTCTGGTCGCCGGCCACGAAACCTCATCGAATGCGCTCTCATGGCTGCTTTACCTGCTGAGTTCACGTCCGGATTGTCTCGCCAAAGTGCGGGAGGAGTTCGACGCCGTGCTGGGGGACCGTCCGCTGAGCTTTGGCGACGCCATGAAGTTTCCGTTTGCGACCCAGGTGATCCAGGAGGCGTTGCGGTTATATCCCCCTTTCTGGATTGTGGACAGGATGGCGGTGGCGGATGATCGCGTCGGCGATCTGGTCATTCCAAGTGGATCGACGGTGATCGTCTATGTGTATGGCGCGCACCATGCGGGGCGCTATTGGCAGGATCCCGAGAGCTTCGATCCTGAGCGTTTCGTCAAAGAGAACGAGAAGCAACGGACGCCGTTTACGTATCTGCCCTTTGGGGCAGGGCCGCGGGGCTGCATCGGTGGTAATTACGCCATGTTGCAAATCCTGATGATCCTGAGTGTCATTCTCCGAAGGTACGACTTCGAGCTAACGGCGGGGCAGACGATTGAAGCGCGCCCGATGGTGATCCTTCGCCCGAAGTATGGCATCCGCATGAGCTTCACGGAAGCGACCCCGCGTGCGATGCATCAGGATCATGCGGAGACCGCCCAAGCGCCGGCGTAATCACGCGAAACACGTAAGCTCAGGGCTGCAGATCCAGCGTGAATAGATCGCCGGTATGGACCCGGGTGCGAATCAGCGGATTCCCATCCGCCCCAAGTCCGCTCAGGACGTAATCCACGGCGTTCGCCCCGTTTGCGGAGTCAAGCCTGGCCAGCTCGTGGACGTGATTGCCAGGAACGTCCACGCGATAGACGGGCTGCCCGGGGCTAAGCGAGGCATGCACAAAGATAGATCGGCTATCCGGTGACCACACCGGATCTGCAGCCGAAGGCACAGAAAGCTCTTTCCAACTCTCGGCCGCCACGTCGAAGAGTTTCGCATGGCGCTGATCGAGTGAAAGCGCCACAATGTAGCGGCCGTTTGGAGACCAGCGCGGACTGAACAGTCCCTCCGATCCCGGAACACGACTCAGGGCGCCCGTGCGAAGATCCAGCATCTGGAGTGATCGCGAAACCTCCTCCCCCATCTGGTCGTTCGTGCGTCCGAAGACGAGCGTCTGGCCGTCGGGTGACCAGGAGGGATCCGCGGCATTGCGGTCTTCGCGCAGCACTGGCCGAACTTCGCTTCCATCCGCGGCCACCACGTAGATGCTCCAGACTTTGCCCGTGGTGCGAGCCATCAGCGCCAACCGCGAGCCCTCCGGGGACCATTGCGCCAGAAAGACGTCCAGGTTGTCCGGGGTGAGCTGTAGCCGTTCAGAGCCGTCGGCCCGGGCGCGCCAGAGTCTACCGGCCGGGTCGGTCCACGCTACAAAACTGCGGTCGTGGGAGTATTCCACGCGAACGGCATTGCTTAGAAAGCCGCGGTCCGGAATCAGTTCGCCCGCGGGCGTCATCCTTTCGAGTTCAGACTGGGCGTCTGAACCGAGAAAATAAATGCGGTCCCCACTGCGGCTGGCAACCGGGGCCTGGAAGTCGAGTGGGCCATTGGTGACGCGTCGCGCGCCGGTGGTCGCGGTTCCGTTCAGCCTCCATAGATCGTTGCTTCCATCGCGCGCAGATTGAAAGACGAACCAGCGGCCATCGGGCGTCCACACGCCACAACACTCGGAGGCAGGCTCGTGGAAGCCGGCAAGGATCCGCTTTGGCCGATGGTCAGCGGCCGTGAGTTGCCAGAGTTCCAGCGTGTGCGCCAAGGGGTCGATGGCAGTGAAGCGCAGCAGGGAACCATCGGGTGACCACCGGAGCCAAAAAGCCGGGCTCGGCAAAGTGGCATAGAGTTCGGGTGTGCCCCCGTTCAACTCGATGCGCCATAAGTGATTCTTCGTGGCGTAAAGAACGCTGTGGCCGTCCGGCATCCAGGTGGCATCGTGTGCCAGGACGTCGCCCACCCGCGCCGCAGACCCGCCCAGGGTAGGAACGACCCAGAGCGGCTGTTCCGATTCTGGAGACAGGTGATCGCGCAGCACAAGCCGGGAGCCGTCGGGTGAGATGTCGCCCAGCGCGGGCCCGGCAATTTCCCTTGGCACATCCAGGGGAGAAACAGTGCCCTGAGGAAGTGCAATAGCGACCAGTTCGGCGCGCCCGTTCTCAAATTCCGTGGAATACAGGTGTACGCCGTCCGTTGCCGAAGCTGCCAGGTCCTCCATCGTCGCAACGCTTGGAGCCAAATGGCCGCTGTACGTCACCTGCTGGATGCGATTGGGAGCGGGTTCGCCATGCGCCTGGCCCAGCCGATAAGCTCCCAGGACTCCAAAGCAGATCGCGAAGGAAAGCAGCAGAAAGGCCGTAGTGAACCACGCGAGCCGGTGAAACGGCTGCGTGTGTGTCGCATATACCGGACCCTCGACCGGCTTCACGTCCCGGGGAAGAACTTCGATCGGGCTTTCCGGAAGACTTGCCGCCGGCGCCGGAACCGCGTTTTGCGAGCTAACCGACAGGGAACTGAACGTAACACTTCCTTGGATCGGAGAAGCGGCAACCCGAGCATTCACGGAGGCGGATGCAGGGATTGTTTCGACTGCATGTACCGGCGCGATAAAGCGGTAACCCCGCCTTGAGAGAGTTTCAACAAAGCGAGGATTGTCAGGCGAATCGCCCAGGACCTCGCGAATCTTGTTGATGGCGGTTCGCAAGGAATGATCGAAATCAACGTTGGTGCCTTGACCCCACACCTGAGCCTGCAGGGTCTCGCGCGTGACAATCTGGCCAGCATGGTCGAGAAGGACAACCAGCACCTTAAAAGGCTGACTCTGAAGCCGTACCGGGAAGCCAGCTTTCCACAGCTCACCGGTTTGTACGTCCAGCTCGAAAAGCCCGAAAGAGATCCGGGAGCTTGCGACAGGTAAAGGCATTACGGACCCATGGAAAGTCTAGCATGTTCAGCAGGGGGCTAAAGAAAGCAGAGGACAATTTCAGATATCTGTTGCCCTCATTATCTTTATTGGACGACATATAGCGGCCGCAGAAAAGACACTCAGGAGATTGCATTGAGTTCTCACCTTTGTTCAAGGTGAACACTGTTTGCTCGAGACAGGCGAAGAAGTGCAGTCGCGCCCCGCTTGAAGCAGTGTTTTTGGAGAACCCATGTTTCAGAGATCAAGTCACCCCCTTCTAAAAGGCTTTCAGATCCTTCCTGCGGCCGTACTTGTTACTTGTGGAATGGGCTTTGCCCACGCCCAGAGCGACACCGGACGAGTTGTCGGCACCGTGACCGATACAACGGGAGGAGCCATCCCGGGAGCCGTCATCACCGTCACCAATGCTGAGAATGGAAACGTTCTCAAAGGAAGCAGCAGCGAGTCGGGAGACTTCAACATCCTTGCCGTGCCGCGCGGCAACTATAAGGCTTCCATCTCTGCGCCTGGGTTCGGGACGCAGCAGCAGTCCTTCACCCTGGACGTCACCCAGGTCCAGACGCTGCTCTTCAAGCTCACCGCCGGTGCCGTGACCACAACAGTTGAGGTGACCTCCGACCTTCCACTGGTCGACACCTCGAATTCGACCATGGGCGAGACGATCGAAGGCAAGCAGCTCACCGATCTTCCCTTGAATGGACTCAACTTCACCAATCTCGCTTTGCTCGTACCCGGTGTAACGCAGGGAGCCTACGGCAACGGTCTGAGCGGTGTGAACGGCGCAACCGAGAGCTTCCGTTACAACCAGAGCGGCAGCGCATCCCTGTCGGTCAACGGCCTGCCTCCCTCCGCGAACAACTACATGCTGGACGGCGTCGACAACAACGACAACCTGGTCAACACCCTGATCTTCTTTCCGCCGCCCTATGCGACGGACCAGTTCCAGGTGAACACCAGCGTGGCGCCGGCGCAGTATGGCAGGGCGGGCGGCGCAATCGTTCTGAGCTCTATCAAGTCAGGCACGAATTCCATCCACGGTAATGCCTTTGAGTACTACCGCAGCGGCAAATTCAACTCCAACCCCAACTATCAGTTCACGGGAGAATCGCCTACACCGCGGCCGCCGAGCAATCGCAACATCTTTGGAGGTGATGTCGGGTTGCCGCTCATCAAGGATCGCCTCTTCCTCTTCGGAGACTACGAGGGCACTCGCGAAAATGATCCTGTAAACGGTGCACTCGTCACCGTGCCGACAGCGCTCATGCGGACGGGCAATTTCACTGAGGTGCTGAACCCGCAGATCAATCCAAATCCGTTCAACCACTCCAATCTGTGCCAGGCCTCGGGCGTAAGCTCCGGCCAGATCTTCGACCCGATCACCTGCCAGCCCTTCTCCTACAACGGCCAGGCAAACGTCATCGATCCGGCGCGTCTCAACCCCGCGGCGGTCAAATACCTGAACGCCTTCCCGCTGCCTACCATCGCAAACAAGATCTACCAGAACTTCGAGACCTTCGAGCAGCAGATCATCAATTACAACGTCTTCGACGTCCGCCTGGACTGGAAGCCGAGTCAAGCCGATTCATTCTTCTTTCGCTTCAGCTACGACAATTCGGTCCAGATCAAAAACTCCGAGTTCTCCGCGCTCCCCGCGGGCTATGGTACCGGCAGCAGCTTCAATCACGGGCGTGGCTACGACCTGGGCTTCAACCACGTTTTCACGCCCAACCTCGTCAACGAGGCACGGATCGGCTACAACCGCGACAACTACGGGTACCAGCCCCCGTTTTACGGCGATCCGGTCTCCGCGAACCTCGGAATTGTGAACGCTAACCGTAATGCCGAAACCAGTGGCGGCGCACTCATTGGAGGCAACGGGTACGAGCTTGAGTACACCGGCGACTACGGTCTGTACGCCGTCCCGCAGAACAACATTGAAGTTGCCGATACCGTCGACTGGAATCGGGGCAAGAACTCGTTCAAGCTCGGCGGTACCTTTATTCACCGCCAGACAGAGTACTTCCGGCCGATCGCCGGGAAAGGCTTCTTCGATATTTCAGGGAACGGGGCGGATTTCACCGGGTACGAGGTTTCCGACCTGCTGACGTCGTTCGTAGACAACTACAGCATCGGCGCTCAGAACGGCTACTTCGCCAACAACAGTCAGGAAGACGCGGTCTTCGCGCAGGACGATCTGCGCTTGACCAAACGACTCACCCTGAACCTCGGCGTGCGCTGGGATCTGATTACCTGGCCGTATGAGGAACACAATCAGCAGGCCTCGTTCGATCTCAGCTCCGGCACGGTCCTGGAAGCGGGCGTCAATGGTGTTTCGCGCAGCATCATCAATCAGGACTACAAGTACTTCGCCCCCCGTCTTGGCTTCGCCTATGACGTCTTCGGCGACGGTCACACCTCGCTTCGGGGTGGTTATGGTATGTACTACTTCCCGACCTACGGCGGGGTGGGCAACCAGCTGGGTCAGCAGCCACCGTTTGGCGGTTCCGTCGATTACCAGGCGCGTCTCGGCTACTGCATCACCTTCACCGGCCAGACACCTGCGCCGGGTAGCAATTCCTACGCAAGCTGCAAAACCAGCTCGCAACAGACGACCGCCCTCCCGCAGCCTGGCTTCCCGAACTTCAACCCCGCGGCTCCGCCAGCTGGTCTCAGCAGCATCGCTGTAAACCGCAATAGCCAGTACAGCGCCATCCAGGAATGGAACCTGCAGTTGGAGCAGCAGTTGAGCCGTTATGACGTGCTCGACATCGCCTATGCGGCCAACAAGGTCGACCACCTCGCAAATTACTATCCCTACAATAACGTTCAGTATGGGAACGGCGTGTCTCCGCTCGCCGCCGGCCTCCAACCCTTTCCGTCCCTTGGCAGCATCACCTACGAGGACTTCAACGGCGCGGCGAACTACAACGCCTTGCAGCTCCGGTACACGCACCGCGCCAAGAACCTGGTGACCACAGGTGCGTATACGTGGTCGCACACCATGGATGATCTGTGCGGCACGCTTTGCCTGTATTACGCGCCGCATGTGAGCTATGGCAACTCCGGTCAGGATCAACGGAATGCCTTCACCTTCTCCAGCATCTACACCCTGCCTTTCGGTCGCGGGCAGGCCTTCGGCTCCAACCTGCCCCGTCCGGTTGACTGGGCGATTGGTGGCTGGAACCTGAACATGATCGCGATCCTGCAGAGCGGTCAGCCGTTCGATCTGTCCACGGGCGGCCCGGAAAACACGGGAAATGAACCCGACCAGATTGGTACTCTCAACTATCCCAAGACGCTGAATCACTGGTTCAACACAGCCGCTTTCGTTGACGACATTCCCAGCGAAAGTGCCAATGGGCAGAACGTCTACACCAGGCTCGGCACGGCACACCGGGATCAGGTCTTCGGACCTGGGTATCGTCCGGTGAACTTCGGCATCCAGAAGGATATCCACCTCACCGAGCGCTACTCGCTCGATCTTCGCGGCGACGCCTTCAACGTCTTGAATACGCCCGAATTCACCAATCCTGGGAGTACCCTCACAAGCAACTTCGGCCAGATCACCGGCGTCCGCTTCCAGAGCAATCGCCAGATGCAGCTCGAAGCGCGCTTTGACTTCTAACACCAGCCCTGCGGAAGGAGCGTCACTCTGTCCGCAGGACAAGGATTCATTTCTCCTCAAGCGCCGCATACCTCCAAGGTGCGGCGCTCTTTTTCTCTCCTGACTTATAGAAGGAATCCATGCGTAAGGTCGCAGCTGTTCTCTTCGTGATGGCGCAGGCTGTGCTTGCCCAATCGAGCTCTCTTACCGTCACCAGGATCGATCCGCCAAACTGGTACAGCACCCTGCCCGCACCCATGCTGCTGGTGCGCGGTACGGGCCTCAAAGACGCGCACTTCACGCTGAGCGATCAAGCCCTGCGGATAGACCACACGGTCTTCTCCGACAACGGTCACTGGGCGCAGATCGTGTTAACGGCCTCGCCTGCCAAGCCGGAAAGCGTGCAACTTGATATCGTGCAAGGGAGGGACCGGCTTGACGTGCCTTACACCTTCGCTGCGCCGCGCGCAGCAGGGGAGGGCATGGCGGGTTTCAATCCGCGCGATGTCATGTACCTGATCATGACAGACCGCTTCGCCGATGGCGACCTCACCAATGACGGGTTGGACGCCCGCAGCGCCTTCACCGGCACCGGCGCCCAGGCAGAGCGCGCCAAACCACGAGGATGGCACGGTGGCGATCTACGCGGTCTGCGCAACCACCTCGACTATCTGCAGGAGCTTGGCATCACGACCGTCTGGATTACGCCCGTCTACGTCAATGCCGAAGCCGGCTCGTACCATGGCTATGGCGCAACCGATCTGTATGGGGTGGATCCACACTTTGGCAAACTCGACGACCTTCAAGCTCTTGCGTCCGCTCTCCACGCACGCGGCATGAAGCTTGTTCTGGATACGGTGCCGAACCATGTCGGGCCCGGGCACCCCTGGGTCAGCGACGAACCAACGCCCGTCTGGTTCCACGGCACCGCGGCGAATCACGTCAAGGCAGAGTACGACTTCCACGCCCTCATCAACCCGCACGCACCAGAACGTGACCGCTCCGCAACCCTGCAAGGCTGGTTTGCCGACATTCTTCCGGACATGGACACGGACGATCCCGCCGTGGCGCAATACCTTCGTCAAAACGCGATCTGGTGGATTGAGCAGATTGGTGCTGACGGCCTTCGCATCGACACCTTCGCCTATGTGAACCGCGGTTTTTGGAACAGCTTCGACGGCGAGCTCAAGACGCTGTTCCCGCACCTCACGGAAGTTGGTGAGGTTTTTAACGGAGATCCCATCATCACCTCCGCCTTTGCCGGCGGCAACACCAATGCGGGTGAGGACACCCGGCTCTACACACCTTTCGACTTTCCCACCTTCTTCGCGATAAGGGATGTGTTTGGGAAGGGCGCCCCGATGAGCAAACTCGCCGAGGTGCTTGCCGCGGATGTCCTTTACCCGCACCCGGAGCGCCTGGTTCCCTTTGCCGGCAATCACGATACGACACGCCTGGCCGAAGAGGTCTCTTCACCGGTACTGCGTGATCTGGCCTTCGACTTCCTGCTGACCACTCGCGGCACGCCACAGATCTACTCCGGCGACGAGCTCGCAATGCCGGGCGGCGGTGACCCGGACGACCGCCATGACTTTCCCGGCGGCTTTCCGGATGCCTCTTCGAATGCCTTCACTGCGAGCGGACGCACGCCGGAACAGCAGGCCATGTTCACAACGGTTCAGCAGCTGACCGCTCTCCGCCGTGCGCATCCCACCCTCGCCTGCGGTGCGGAACAGGTTCTGGCGGCAGGAACAGACTCGCTGATCGTTGGAAGGTATGGCAACTCCGCTTGCGATGACGCTTCTCAAGCCAAAGTCTCGGAGCGTTTACTGATCGTGCTGCAGCGCGGCTCGCTCGCTTCCACGCAGATCAACCTGAAGGATACGGCCTTCGCAGGTTGCAAGGCCGGATCTCCCTTAGCAGGAGAAGCCGCGGTGGACATCCGAGAGGAGCAGATGACTCTTACGCCAAAGACGGCCTTCGTCGTTATCCCGTGCCAATAGCACGCATCGTTTCCAAGCGCGAGGCCTGAGACCAATCCCCTTCGTGCCGAGTTGCTTTACCTGGTTCAACCACTTCGCTGCTTGGAACACAATGCCTAGTATGCTAATCGCACGATGAATCAAGGTGAGATGGTGGAAGGCCTGCGGGCAGAAATTGCGAAGCTGCAACGAGTGATTGACCTGCTGCTGGATGGATCAGGCGGCACAGCCGAAGTCCGACGCCCTGGGCGGCCGAAGGGATCCGGTAACAAGACAGCCAGTGTGAAGCCTGACGAGGTCACGCCACAAAAGCGGACGCTGTCCGCGGAGGGTAAGGCCCGAATCGCGGCGGCTCAGAAAAAGCGCTGGGCTGCTCAAAGAAGTACAGCTCCTGCATCCCGAAGCGGGGCCGCGCTGACGAAACGGAGCGGCAAAGTCAAATCGGCCAAGGCGTCTAGCAAGGCCGCGTCCGCAAAGACAAAGACCGGCGCTGCAGGGAAGAGAGCCGGTTCGAAGCGAGCGTCTGTCGCCGCAAAGTCGAAATCGTGAACGAAACTTCGATACTTCCTGTTGGGATCTAGTCTCCCGTGAGCGCGACGCCTGAAAGCCGGGCGCAGGCGGCAAGAAGCTTGTCTTGCAACGCAGGGTCGCGGGTGGGACCCGCAGGTTTCCGTTGCTGGAGATGGTAAAAGTACTCACCGCTGACCTTCGCTTCGGGATCCTTGCTGACCGCGAGCCAAACCTGGGTTCTATGACCCTGGTCGAGGTCGCCGGAGGCGTTCGGACCGCCCATTTTTGTGGCCACCCAGCCAGGTTCCATGGCGTTGGAGAGCACGTTCGGCCACAGGCGGGCGAAGGCAAACGCCAGGAGCGCGTCGTGAAGCTTCGTGTCGGAGTAGGCGCGGCTGCCGTTCCACACGCGGCGTTCCCATAAAAGATCGTCAAGGTGCGGTTCGCCTCTCCTGTGCAGCTCGGAACTGAGGTAGACCAGGCGACCGGGCCTGTGCATCAGCGCGGTAAGAACATAGGGTGCCAGGGTGTTGATCTGGAAAACCTGCGGCAGGCCATCTGCGGTGAGCTGACGACTGCGCTCCTTGTAGCCGATGGCGGCGTTATGGATCACTGCGTCAAAGATGCCGAGATCATTGGCCGCGGCTGCGAGCGCATGTGTCCCGTCAAGGCTGGCAAAGTCGCCGGTGAGGACTGTTTCGAGGCCGGCAATTTCGCGCCGGGTGTGATCAGCCCGCTGTTCGTTGCGTGCGTGGGCCACGACCGTGTGACCCTGCTCCACAAGGAGCTTTGCGGCCATCAGGCCGAGACCATCGGAAGAGCCGGTGATGAAAACACGTGCCATGCGGAACCCTCGCTAGCCAGGTTGGATGACCGCAATACGCACCGGCGCTCTCCCGGTGACAGACCCTAACGACCCGATCAAACTGGATGACGGTGCCGTCGACCGGCCTGGAAGGCGGAAATCATCTGGCCCCCGAAGCGCAACTGAACACGTGGCCCGATCTGCTGGCGATGAGGAGCCCGCAGCGGCCCTCATACCTTTCCAAAGGGTGCGAGGGACTTGCCGTGTGGCATCTGCCTCTGGCAGGACGTTTACCGGCCCGTAGAAACGCTTTCGGGGCATTTACGATCTTCCTCCGGGCGGACGCATCTCTTCAACAGAAGTCCTAAACCTCTATGCTCCGCTCGGGCTACGTTCTCCTGCTGCTCTCATTTCCGTTCCCGCTCCCTTTGGCTGGTCATTCGGCTTTCGCTCAGGAAGCACACTCCGCCAATGGAACTCTCACGGGCACAGTGAGCGATGCCACCGGAGCGCGGGTGCCGGGGGCCACGATCGAGGTGACCGGAGCAGGCGGTCACCGTACTCTCACCACCGACAGTCTCGGTCGCTTTCTGCTGCATGTACCGGCCGGAGAGTACGAACTCTCGGTGCAGGCCAAGAGTTTTCGATCCAACCAACCCCAGCGGGTCACCGTCGCGAGTGGTGGCCAGACATACCTTTCTCTGGCCGTAGCGATCGATGTACAGCAGACTGAGGTCAACGTCGATCCTCAAGCGGGCTTGAGCGACAGCACAGCAGGAGCCGACAATCTCACCGCCCTGGTGCTTGGCCGCAAGCGGCTGGAAACTCTGTCCGACGATCAGTCGACGTTTGAGCAGCAGGTGGAGGCCATGGCGTTGGGCGGCGACTCCGGGGCCACCAACCTGTTTGTCGACGGCTTTTCCGGCGGGCGTTTCCCCCCTAAGTCAGCAATCCGCGAGATCCGCATCAACGCCAATCCCTTTTCCTCGGAGTACGATTCGCTGGGATTCGGCAGGATTGAGGTGTTCACGAAACCGGGCACGGAAAAGCTTCATGGTGCGTTCAACGTGAATGGCGACACGCAGGGATTGAACTCGAGAAACCCTTACAACCTTGGCGTGCAGCCGCCGTACCATGATCTGTCTTATGACGGAAACCTGAACGGACCTCTGGGACGCAAGACCTCCTTTTTCCTCGCCGAAGAGCGCTCGGACGCGCAGAGCGATGCGGTGATCGATGCGGAGACGCTGGATGCGAATGCCCAGACCACAGCCTTTTCCGGGGCTGTACCCAATCCCAATACGGAGAACACGTTTTCGCTGCGGCTGGACAGAGAGGTGACGCCAACCAACACACTCACCGGGCGGTATGAGATCAATACCAACGCGCAGCTGAACGCAGGCGTCGGTCAGCTCGTCCTGGCGTCAGAGGGTGTGAGCAATCAGTCGTCAAACCAGGTTTTGCAACTCAGCGACACGCAAACCGTGGGAGCAAAGACGGTGGTGGAGACCCGCTTCGGGTATGTGCGCTCCCGTTCGTCGCAGACGCCCAACAGTAGCGCGCCAGCGCTCATCGTGGAGGGTTCGTTTACAGGGGGCGGGAACTCTGGGCAGACCAGTTCAGACCATGGAGATCACTACGAGCTTCAGGAGTATGTCTCGCACACGACAGGGCAGCACCTGCTGCGCTTTGGGGGACGGTTCCGGTTCAACCGCGATGCAAATACCTCCACCGGAAGCTATAACGGAGTGTTCACCTTTCCGAGTTTGTCGGCTTACCAGCTCACGGTGCAAGGTCAGGCAGCAAACCTGCCCTTCAGCGCAATACAAGCCGCTGGCGGTGGGCCGTCGCAGTTCAATCTGACTGTCGGACAAAGTTCGGCGGCGGTGTCCATGATGGATCTTGGCGTGTATGCCGAGGACGAGTGGAAGGCGCGCAAAGGTCTCACCGTGGACACTGGTTTTCGCGTAGAGAGCCAGACGGCTGTGCCGGACCACTTCGATCCGGCGCCGCGCGTGGGCGTGGGCTATGCTTGGACGCCGGGCTCCCATAAAGAGCCTCTAGCGGTATTTCGGACGGGCTTCGGCATGTTCTACAGCCGCTTTGGCACGGGCAATCTGTTGGCGGCAGTGCGGGAGAATGGCGTCTCGCAAACAGCGGAGTTCGTCGCCAACCCGCCGTTCTACTTCACCGGCAATCCGACGCTCGATCCGGGGCTATTGACTTCAGCCAATCTCTCGACGACGCAGGCGACGGTGGTCCGTGTAAGCCCCACGCTTGCCGAGCCCTATACCTTGACGGGCAGTTTCTCTGCCGAACATGGATTCGCAAACGACAAGGGGAATGTCAGCGTGACCTGGATCGGAACGCGGGGCGTGCACCAGTTCCTTTCGCGCAACCTCAATGCACCGCTGCCAGGCACCTACTCCACCAGTGATCCGAGCAGCGGCGTGCGTCCGCTGGGAGGCAACGGGAACTTGTACCAGTTCTCCTCTGATGGCATTCGGCACGGCCAGACGCTCTCCGCTGCAGCCGACCTGAACCCCACCAAAGCGCTTTCGGTGTGGGCCTTCTACACGCTGCAGTTCCGTTCCGGCGACACGTCCGGCGCCAATGCATTCCCTTCGAACGAGTACGATCTGGCCGCTGATTACGGGCGCTCGGCCACCACACGACAGAGGATCTTCACCGGGCTTTGGTACAACGCACCGCGGCGCGGCCTGGGGCTCATGGGAGGGCTGTTCTTTCGAGCCAATGCAGGGACGCCGTTCAACATCACGACAGGTACCGATCTGAACGGCGACACGATCTTCAATGACCGGCCCGCGTTTGCCACGGACCTTACGCGGCCCTCGGTGGTTCGGTCCCGTTACGGCGATTTCGATGCCGCGCCGGTGGCCGGGCAGACCGTCATTCCGATCAATTACGGGACGTCACCGGTCTTCTATTCGCTGCAAACAACCTTGTCCAGGGAGTTTCACTTCGGCCCGCGTCCGGCAGCCAGTCAAGCCGCGGGCGCGGACAAGCCGGAAGCGCGCTATGGATTACGTTTCGGTGTTGAAGCCCAGAATGTGCTCAACCACAACAATCCGGGCATTCCGGTGGGTGTCCTTAGCTCACCGTTCTTCGGGCAATCCATTTCGCTGGCGAGTTCCGGGGGAAATACGGCAGCGAATCGCACGATTTCCCTGCGAGGGAGCTTTTTCTTTTAGGACTTCTTCCGCGCGATGGAAAACATCTGAAATCGTAGAAGCCGAGCCGATATTCCCTTCCTTGTGCCCCTCAATGCCAGTAGGATGTGGCCAACTCTCTTTCAGGCGTTCGCCCACGTTGCAGCGCAGCCGCGCAGCAACAGGCACGCCAAAAGGATTCCATGCGGTCCGTCGTTCTGCGCTTGTTCAATACGCTCGTTCTCTCTTGTTTCCTGTCGTCTCTGCCTGCATTGGCCGCGGAGGGTCCCGTAAAGGGCTATTACCGCGATCCCGCAGTTCACGGAGACACGGTCATCTTCACGGCGGAGGGTGATCTCTGGTCGGTCAGCTTGCAGGGGGGAGCAGCGCACCGGCTCACTTCGAGTCCAGGCATGGAGCGCTCCGCGGTCGTCTCTCCTGACGGTCAAAGTGTGGCTTTCAGTGCGGACTATGAGGGCCCGACGGAGGTCTACACCATGCCGGTCGCCGGGGGCATGCCCCAGCGCCGCACGTGGGATGGGGACACGGTCCCGGCCGGCTGGACGCCTGACGGCCGCCTGGTCGTTCGCACGACGCGATACTCGGGACTTCCCGATCCACAACTGGTTCTGATCGGGAGCCATGGCGAACGGGAGACGGTTCCCGTTGCCAGCGGGTCCGAGGCAGCCTATTCCAGCGACGGCCACACGCTCTACTTCACGCGCTTCGACAAGCAGCCAAGCAACACCAAGCGATACAAGGGCGGCACGGCGGAAAACCTTTGGCGTTTTGACGGCAGTGGGGAAGCCGTTCCATTGACGGCCGACTACGACGGCACATCGAATCATCCGATGTTTTGGAATGGGCGCTTGTACTTTCTATCCGACCGGGATGGCGTAATGAACGTCTATTCCGCAGACGGGGAAGGCCACGATGTCAAGCAGGAGAGTCATCAGAAGATCTTCGATGTTCAGTCTGCCTCCGTCTCGGACGGAAAGCTTGTGTATGCCTGTGGCGCGGATCTGTGGATGCTCGATCTTCAGACCAGGCATGAGCAGGTCATTCCGATCCTCCTCGTTTCGGACTTCGACCAACTGCGGGAACACTGGGTAAAGAAACCGGCCAGCTATGTGAGCGCGGTTCACATCGCTCCCGACGGCAGCAGCGCGGTATTCACCGCGCGCGGTGAGGTCTTCACACTTCCGGCCAGGAGCGCGCGCATCGTCAAGGTCGCGGGTGACTCCGACGTTCGCTATCGCGAGGCGCGCTTCCTTCCCGATGGCAAAAGTATTCTGGCTCTCTCAACCGCGAGCGGTGAGACCGAGTTCTGGAAATACCCCGCCAACGGCCAGGGGAAACCGGAGCAGTGGACACACGACGCCAGGGTGCTTCGTTGGGACGGCATCTCGTCGCCGGATGGCCACTGGCTGGCGCACTTCGACAAGGATCAGAAGCTCTGGGTGTATGACACGAAGACGAAAAGCAATAAGGGGATCGCTCAGTCCATGGCCGGAGACTTTTCTGATCTGCAATGGTCGCCGGACAGCCGTTGGCTCGCCTATGTCGAGCAGGCCGCGAACCAGTTCTCGCAGATCAAGCTGCTCAACGTCGAATCAGGTGAGATCCACGGGATCACATCGGACCGCTATAACAGCATGAAGCCGGTCTGGAGCGCCGACGGGAGGTGGATGTATTTTCTGTCAGATCGCATGCTCAAGACCACCGTACCTTCACCTTGGGGCTCGCGTCTTCCGCAGCCGCATTTCAGCCGCGCCGTAAAGATTTACGAGCTCGCGCTCACTCCCGGACTGCGGTCGCCGTTCTTACCGCCGGATGAGCTCCACCCAGATACGCCTGCCGAAGAACAGAAACAAAAAGAAGAGAAGGAGAAAGAGAAGTCCGAGAAAGATAAGACGAAGGATAAGGTCGAGGATCAGGCCAAAGGCAAAGGGGAAGAGAAGCCGGCAGCCGCGGAAGACAAAAAGAAGCTGCCTGAAGTCAAGATCGACTTTGCCGGCATACAGGAACGTCTTGCAGAGATCCCCACAGGTCCAGGCAATTACGACAGCCTGCAAGCGACAGAAAAGCGGCTGTGCTGGTTGAGCGCGACAGACGACGCTGATCCCAAGTCCTCCCTTCAGTGTATGGACATCGCAAACAAGGGGGATGACCCGGACACGGTCATGGGCGACCTGAAGGGGTATGAGATCTCTCAGGATCGCAAGAAGATCCTGATCCACAAGCAGGACGACTTCTTTATCGTCGATTCCGATGCCAAGGGCGCCGGCCTGGGTGATCCGAAGGTGCTGGGCAAGGCGAAAATCGACCTTTCGCATTGGCAGTTCTCCACATCAAGGCAGGCGGAGTTCAGAGGGTTATTCCTCGATGCATGGCGCCTGGAACGCGACTACTTTTACGACAGGAACATGCAAGGCGTGAACTGGGTTGGGATGCGCGAGCGCTATCTTCCGCTGGTCAGCCGCGTCTCGGACCGTGATGAACTGAACGATCTCATCGCACAGATGGTCAGCGAACTCTCCGCGCTTCACACCTTTGTCGGTGGCGGTGATCTGAGAAAACCTGCCGACGAGATCGACCTTGCGACGCTGGGTGCTCAACTACGACGGGACGAGAAAGCGGGCGGCTACGTGGTCCAGCACATCTACGTGCACGATCCGGACCTGCCCGAGCAGGCCCCGCCGTTTGCACGTCCTGAGTCAATTGTGCGTGAAGGCGAAGTCATCCAGAGTATCGACGGAACGGAAGCCCTGAGCGTCCAAGATGAACGGGAACTGCTGCGCGGAAAAGCGGGGACGCAGGTTCTTCTGCAGGTAAAGTCGAGCAAAGGCGACGTGCGGAGCGTGCTGGTGCGACCCATGAAGGTCGATCAGGAAAGCGACTTGCGTTACACCGAGTGGGAATATTCGCGCCGGGTGAAAGTAGATGCCGCCGCAAACGGCCAGATCGGCTACGTCCACCTGCGCGCCATGGGTTCGGACGACATCGATCAGTGGGCACGTGAATACTTTCCCATTGTGAAGCGGCAGGGACTGATCATCGACGTTCGCCACAACTATGGCGGCAACATCGACTCCTGGTTGTTAAGCACGCTGCTTCGCAAAGCCTGGTTCTACTGGCAACCGCGCGTGGGCGACCCTCAATGGAACATGCCGGACGCTTTTCGCGGTCACATCGTCGTGTTATGCGATGGGGTAACAGCTTCCGATGGAGAGGCGTTCGCTGAAGGTTTCCGGCGCTTTGGAATGGGCAAGGTCATCGGAACCAGAACCTGGGGCGGTGAGATATGGCTGAGTGGGAGCAATCGTCAAGCCGATGGAGGCGTTGCAACGGCAGCGGAAACGGGCGTTTACGGTCCAGAAGGGAAGTGGCTCATCGAGGGTCATGGCGTGGACCCGGACATCATGGTCGAGAACCCTCCACACGCAACCTTCTTAGGCGCCGACGCGCAATTGCAGGCGGCAATCGATCTTCTGAAGCAACAAATTCAGGGGGATCCCAGGCCCGTTCCGAAAGCTCCGCCCTATCCAGACAAGGCATTCAAGTATTAAACCGGGCTCGGGCTGGTCAGCATAGTGATTCTTCGCCAGAGCGACAGGTGATGACAGAAGGTCTACTCTGTAACAACCTTCGCTTTGGTCAACTTCGTTGAGCCAGTTCGATGCCGAAGTATGAGTGATCCTATGCCGTCGCCTCTCCCGGTGCTGTCCAGCTTCCTCCGGCCTCGCCACTTCGTCGCATCCACTATCTTCCTTCTGAGTGGGTACGGCTGCACACAAGTGACAATTCCTTACTCGAAGACGCCGGAATACCAGCAGATGCTGGAAGAGTTGCGCTCTCCCGCCCCTTCGCCGATCTATGTGGCGACCGGCGTGCGCCCCCGCGCGAATCCACAACTGAACGTCAGAGTGCAGAACACGGCAGGCGGCCTGCAGGTGGAGACTGAAGACGCAAGACTAACGGTTCCTATGAGCGGGCACTCGCTCACCGTGCAGAACCTGCACACCCAGGCGAGCTGGAGCTTCGACGTGTCCAGGGAGGGCTGCACGGATGCCACGCCTGCGCGAACGGCCGGAGGAACGGCGCGACTGAGCGGAGCGCATCATTGGGTCATCGATCTGCAGACATCCTGTGGCTCCACAACACTCGACCTCGAACTGCTTACGGAGAGACTTGCGCGTGTGACGCTCAGCGGGGCGGCGAACGCCACCACCGAGACATCCAGTCCGGCAACAAGCCGATCTGCCGGGATCCACCTGCACGTCAGTGGCGGTGGTCCCTATTTCGGCCTGGGCGAGCGCTTCTGGCAGGCCGGGCTTACCGGCACAAACCTCGATGTCCGGCCCCAGGACCGCTACGGCGAACCCGGCCACAACTGGACCTACGTTGCCGTCCCCTTGCTCTACGGGCCTCGGGGCCTGGGACTGTTCGCGGACACGGCCTTCGATACCAAATTTCGCTTCGAGCAGGAGGGAACGTCCTTTGACATGGAGACGGCCGGCTCGCCCGTGCCGTTCTACCTCTTCACGGAAACCACACCCAAGGCAGTCCTGAGCGCCTATACCGCCCTCACAGGACGCCCGCCCAACCCGCCGCAGTGGACCTTCGGGCCGTGGATTACGGCGCTTGGAGGAAAGGGTGCCGTTCTGCAAGCCGCGCATGCGATTCGCGCCGACGACATCCCCGCAAGCGCCTTATGGGTCTATGACCAGAACGATGAGAAGAACAACCTGGGCTGGCCTTTTTGGTTCGCGAGCTACTACGGCGATCCCCGCAGCTTCGTGGACACGCTCCATGGCCAGGGCTTTCGTGTCCTGACCTATGTGCACCCTTATTTGCGTGAGCAGATGGAACCCTTCTATCTCCCCAGCCCGGAGTACAAGAAAGGTGTGACGGAGGGCCTGCTTGCTTTGGGCGAAGATGGCAAGCCGGCCGGTCCCCGCTTTGAGGCTGTTCCCGTTGGCAACCTGGACTTCACAAACCCTGCTGCTGTCGACCTATGGCAAAGCATGATCGGCAACGCCGTCGGGACACAGGGTTTCGATGGCTGGATGGAGGATTTCGGCGAATGGGTGCGGGATACGGACCGCTTCCAGGCGGGCACAGGCCGCACGCTCTCTGAGCTTTATCCTCTGCTGTACCACAAGATCACATTCCGGGTAGCGCAAGCGCTCAAGCCGTCCACCGTGAGCTTTTCCCGCTCCGGATCGTCGGGCTCGCAGGCATTCAGTCCCGCAATGTGGGGGGCGGATCAGTGGGCCAACTGGTCCCGCGACTACGGCCTGCCCTCCGTCGTTACAGCGGGCATCACTGCCGGCATGTCCGGATACTCGACCTGGGGCCCTGACATTCTAAGCACAGGATCGGACCGGGACCTTTGGGACCGCTGGGTAGAGTTCGGCGCGCTTTCGCCCGTCATGCGGGATCATGTCTGGGACAGACCCGTCGGCTCATTGAACGTCTTCTCGGACGCGGCCACGACCCAGCATTTCCGCCGCTGGGCAGCGTTCCATAGCTCGTTGTTACCGTACTTCGTCACCTACGCCGAGCAGGCAAGTCGCACCGGCATTCCCATCATGCGGCACACCGTGCTTGAGTTTCCAGACGATCCGCGCAGCGCCACCGCCGAGTACCAATACATGCTCGGCCACGAGTTGCTGATCGCGCCCGTTGTGCAGGGCGGCCAGACGCTGCGCACGCTCTACCTGCCCCAGGGAGAATGGGTGAACTTCTGGAATGGTGACATCCTGACAGGCGGGCAGGATGTCACGGTCGGAACAGCAGAAATCCCGATCCTCGTACGCGCCGGCTCGGTATTGCCTTTCAAGCCGGAGGAAGAGGCCGGACACTGGGACTGGGACGACCCGCAATTGCTCTCCACTTCGTTGGTCTGGCGAGCCTACCCATCAAACACAGGGACGGCGGACACAACCTTCACGCTGACAAATGGAACAAGCGCACACTTCATCCAGCATGGGAGCACGGTCATGCTGGACGGCAACAGCAAAACAACGCGTGACTATCAAGTGACGATAAGAAGCAGACAGGCACCGCCGGCTGTTCGTCTCAATGGAGTACCTTTCCGGCCTCTATCCCCGGACCCGGGCGGCCGAGCGGCTTCGGGATGGTGGTGGGATCCATCCACCTCAGAAATTCATCTACGCTTCCGCGCCGATAAGTTTCGGGCAGAAATCGAAGGCATCGTCACATCCGCTTACACCAACTAGCACCTGTTTGCCGCAGAAGCGCACCCAAGAAGCACGCTCGAGCTGACCACCCATGCGAACCACACAACAGCTCGAAGCTCAGCCCG
>CAXUDN010000007.1:29714-75400 GCA_964249715.1 uncultured Acidobacteriaceae bacterium | reverse complement strand
CGGGGCGACGGCGGTGGCCGCGAACAGCGCGGCGGAAAGAAGCTTGGCTTTCACGTAAGTCTCCTGAGGAACTGCGTCGTAAGCTCGTAACGCGCCGGGTGCCTGCAGAGCAGGCACCCGGTGTGTGGTGATGCCCCGTCCAGACTACGGGATGTAATAGCGCATGCCGACGTGAATCATGCTGTCTTCTGCACGCGGGCTGGTCGGGCTTGGAAAGGGCGCATTCGCGACAGCGGTCGAGACCGAACCGCGCCACAGATCGCGCTGCAGGTAGCTGTAGGTCGCCTGGTAGCGCAGGACGCCGTATTTGGGGCTGTTGACGATCTTGTAGGTGAAGCCGATCGTACCTTCCTCAATGTATTTCGTCGGCGAGGCGCAGGTGCTGGGTGAGGCGATGGCACCACCCGTGCCCGCGACGGGCGGGGCAGGCGGCAGCGCATAGCAACCTGCGTTGTTCAGGTTCACAGGACCATAGCCGAAGACGCCGCCAGCAGCGTTGGAGTACAGCGTCCGCTGCGCATACTCACCGCCGTAGTAGGCGTAAACGTCCAGTTTTGGCGTGGGATGCGTCTCGAGCGACCCAAGGCCGTGGTAGTTGTGGATAGGCTCCAGGGAACCGTCCGGCCGCAGCGTTGCGTCAGCCAGTTGCGAGGAGCCGTAACGCCCCACACCCGATCCGCCCATTGCCTGCACGGCTACCTCGACGTACTTTGAAGGCATAACGCGCACCGTGGCGAAGGCGCCACCTCCGGTCGTCGTTGCGCTGACGTAGTGGGTGCCGTAGGTGTAAGCGGTCCCGGTCGCGTTGATTGTCGACGGGTAGTAGAAATCGCGGAAGAACCGCGCCAGCCCGCCGACCTCCGCGTGCATCTTGCTGTTGTCGAATGCGGCCTTCACCATCACGTCCGGTGCGGTGTTGTTTGCGTAGGTGGTGATGGCCGATGATCCCGCCGCATTGCCAGCCCCTGCACCCTCGGCAGCGTTATACAGGCCACCATTTTGACCCGGACCGGCGAAGAAGTAGTCTGCCGGGGCGTTACTGGCGTTGTTCAGCGTGAAGTTGGTGATCTGCGCCTGCTCCAGTGACATGGCGACTGTGACCGCCCCGGTCTTGTAGTCGCCGAAGCGCTGCTGAAAGCGGATCGCCGGCTGACGGGCCCAGTTGAAGCCGACCATGTACTGCGGGTCGATGGTGTTGGGCAGAACTTCGGTGCGGTTGTCGGTGCCGCGCCGGTCTTCCGTCACCAGCGACCACATCTGGCCGCCCGTCACGGCAAAGCCGCCCGCGGTCGCGCCCTGGCCCCAGATCTGCCGCTGCCGGAGTACGTAGCTGTTGCTCTGGTTGTTGTTGGAACTGGTGCCGGTGCCGAGGAAGTCTGCCTCGACGTAACCGGACAGCTTGAATTTGCCAGCGTCCCCCGTGAACAGCGCGCCGATCCGGCTCTGACGGCCGCTGAAGTTCAGTTCACTGGTGTGCCCCTCCACCGCGCCGGGAAACGGGATGCTGTTGAACGGGGTGTTGATGTCGGAGTTGACCGACCGCTGCCGCCACACGCCTTCGAAGGCGAAGAAGGCGACTGGCTGAATCGTCAGGCCCTTGTAGTGGAGTGTTGTAGGCGAATTGATTTCCCCCTGCACCTGCTGCTGGTTCTGCACGACCGTCTGCTGCAGGGTGGTGTTCTGCGTGGAAAGATCACCGACCGACGCCTTCAGTTGCTGGACGTCCTGGGCATTCTGGGTGCTCTGGGCGGCTGCGGCCGCTGTTGTGGAAGCCGCTGAGGCCACCTGCGACTGCGCTTCCGCTGCGCTCTGCTGCGCCGTGGCGACCTGCTGATCGCGCGCGGCCAATTGGGATTTCAGGGCATCGATCTGCACCTGCTCGCCGCTCACCTGGTCCCGAAGTTCGCGCATCTGGCGCTCGGCGACGGTTTCGGCATGCTCGTGACGCACGCGTGTGCTCCGCGTTGCCGTCCGCCGGGCCTTCTTGTGAGTGGTGGTCTTGCTGGTCGGTGTAGACGTCTGGGCCGCACTGGACGCAGAAACAAGCAGCGCTGTCACAAGCGCCGTCATCAACTTGCTGTGTTGTTTCATCAGCTCCTCAAAGAGTGACCGCGCAGGACGCGCAAGGGGCGATAGGCCCGGCTTACGCTGTTCTGGTCTGGGGTTCTCAGTCCCCTTATGCTCACAGCCGCAGTTGAACGTTCGGAGAAGCGAATGTTAAAGGAGTGTCAAAACGTCCCCCATGGAGGGGAGAGCGGGTCATTCTTTGCGGAGATCTCTACCTCGACCGGGTCACTGTGGTGCAGGCTCGGTCTGGCACAAGGCAGAGTGAAGATGAAACTGCTGCCCTTGCCCAGCTCGCTTTCCACCCAGATCTGACCGCGATGCGCTTCGGCAAGATGCTTGGCAATGGCAAGGCCCAGACCGGTTCCGCCGGACTCCCGCGACCGCGCCTTATCCACCCGGTAGAAACGCTCAAACAAGCGGTCCTGGTACTCCGATGCGATACCTGCTCCGAAGTCACGGACCTTGATCTGCACTTCGGGCATGCGGTCCCCTCCGTCGTTGTTCAGCAGGGAGGCGGAGATCTCGATGACGGCCCAACCGTCGGGGCCGCGGCCGTAGTTGAGGGCGTTTTCGATCAGGTTGCTCATGATCTGCAGAACGGTATCGGGATCGGCCATGACATCGACATCGGGAGGGTCACCCGCGATCGCAAGCGTTCCGCCTTTTTCTTTCAGCAAGCCTGAGACGGCTTCCAGGCACTCTTCGATAAGGACCGACACGGCTATCGGCTGGGGAGCGATGCGCCGCTCGCCACTTTCCACCCGCGCCAGCGCCAGCAGATCGTCGGTGAGCCTTCCCATGCGCCGCGCGCTCTTCAAGATGGCGTCCAGAAATTCACGCCGGCGTTCGCCGGCCTGCGACGGCTGCCCCGATGCATCCTCTACTTCCTCGAGCAACATCTCCACATAGCCCTGGATCGAGGTTAGCGGGGTCCGCAGCTCATGCGAGACGTTGGCGACAAACTCGCGCTGGGTGCGCTCGACCTGCTGGATCCGGGTAACGTCGTGCATGACGATAACGGCGCCGCCGTCCGGCATGGGCGCGGCGCTGATGGCAACAATGCGTCCGGGGAGCACCGTGACGGGCTGCCGTTCGACCGACTCGCGGGATTCCAGGGCGATCTGCACACATTCCAGGATCTCCGGCGCGCGGATCGTTTGCACCAGCGAATGGCCGGCACGCACGGAGCCATGGGATTGGCGCATCAACTGCTGCATCGGCCGGTTCGCCCAGCTGATGCGTCCGGCGGCATCAATGGCCGTTACCGCATCCTGCATGGAATCCAGCACGGTTTGGAGCTTGAGGCCGTTCTCGTGGGCTGCCTCAAGCTGCGCTGCCAGACGGGGAGCCGCCCAGATCAGGGCGTCCGCGAGATCGCCCAGTTCAGGCATAGTCGTCTGCGCGTCCGGCGTTTCCGGCAGCCGGCGCACGGCTTCTGCCAACGGCCGCGCACCCTCACGGACCCGCTGCAACGCAATCCAGGCACCGGCAACCGCGCCACAGACCCAAACGCACAGCAGCAACCACCAGGACGCGTGCAGCAGCAGGCCGAGCAGCAGAACGACGGCGCCGCCAGCTACCCAAAGCAGCAGGTACCAGAAAAGGCTGGAGGAGCGTTTCACCATGGTGTTTAACGTACTCTCTTGCGGCAGGGAGTCAGGTTGCTGCCTACATAGAGCTTGTCGTGAAGGACCGGCTACCCGCGCCCGTGAAGGCGGCTAGTGCGCGGCGGCTTCCGGCATAGCCATCGTCACGCGCATGGGCGGAATGTCGAACCGGTAGCCTGCGCCGCGCAAGGTCTTCAGGAATCTGGGCGTTTCCGGCTCGGCTTCGATCTTCTCGCGCAGACGGCGCACATAGACGTCCACACTGCGCGGCGTGACAAAGCGAGCATCACCCCATACGGCATCCAGCAGCTGATCCCGGCTGAACACGCGGCCCGGATGCCGCGCGAGGTACTCGAGCAAGCGAAATTCGGTGGTGGTGGTCGTAATCAGGTCCCCACGTACCCGCACCTGCATGGAGCCTGAATCGATCTCGAGGTTCTCGACGGTCAGAACGGCGGGAGTCTGTTCTTCTTCCGGAGCATCCGACCGCCGCAGCACCGCGCGAATGCGCGCCAAAAGCTCCCTCACCGCGAAGGGCTTCACGATATAGTCGTCCGCTCCGAGTTCCAACCCGAGAACGCGGTCGTCTTCCGAGGCGCGTGCCGTCAGGAAGATGACGGGCACGCCGCTCAGTGTGCTGCTGCTGCGCAGACGCCGGCAGACATCCAGTCCGCTACCGCCAGGAACCATGATGTCCAGTAGAAACAACGCCGGCCTTTGCCGTTCCGCATCCTGAAAGATAGCTCCGGGCGTTGGGTAAACCCGCACCGCGTACCCGGCGCTTTCCAGGCGGTACTGGATCAATCGCCGGATATCGGCATCGTCTTCAAGAACAAAAATAGTCTGACTCACCCGCGCTCCGGGGCGTGCGCTTTGCGCAGCCACCAGCCCAGCCTACGCCCGCCAGGAGGTCCTATTGCTAAAGCGAGGTGAAAACAGCGGCGACCCGTTCCGCTCTAACACCTTCGTGTGATCCGTACACCCATGGTTACCATGAGGTTACCGAAGCGTTGTATATTTCAAGAAAGATCCGATTACTCTTTTTGCATTTGCTTGGAGGCAACATGCGTTTTCAATGTACAGCTCTGGGACTGTTGCTCCCTGTGGCTGCTCTCTTGTCCGGCTGTGCCATGGAAAACTCGGGCTCGAGCACGTTGGCGGCAACTCCCGCCAAAGCAATCCGGGGCAAAGCATTTGGCGGCCAGAATCCCGTAGCGGGCGGCACCATTGCCCTGTATGCCTACGGTTCGAGCGGCTACGGCAGCGCCCCCACCCTGCTTGCCACAACAGTCGCCGACTCCACGGGTTATTTCACGGTCGATCCCACCACGATCACCTGCCCCACGCCGACAACGCCGGTCTACATTCTTTCGATTGGCGGGAATCCGGGGTTTGGCACCAATTCGGCCATTGTTCTTGGATCCGGGCTCGGCGATTGTGCCGATGCCGCAAATGCCTTTGTGACCATTAACGAGATCAGCACAGCCGCGCTGGCTTACACCTTCGCGCACTTTTTCAGCGCCACGCCCACCAGCGACGTGAACACCAACGACCACTTTGGCGCTCCCGCGGATGCCACCCAGACCGTCATCAACGGCAACACCGGCACGCTCAATACGCTGCTCGACGTAGAGAATGGCTATCCCCGCCCGAACAGCAGCACGCTCAAATTCGAAGGGCCCAAGCTGATCACGTTGGGCAATATTCTTGGAGCCTGCGTCAACTCGGCCGGCCCGAGTTCGCCCAGTTGCACCGCGCTGTTCACCTACATCACCGGTCCGAATGGAGCCACACCGGCAACGACGCTCGAGGCCGCGGTCTACCTTGCCCTGAATCCCATGCAGAACGTGGGTTATATCTTCTCGCTGCAGCCGCAGTCGGGTGCGGCCGCATTCACCAGCGGCCTGACCACCTCCCCGAATGACTGGACCCTTTCGGCCAGCTACACCTCGGCAGGATTTGGACTCGCGGTGAACACCCGGACCGACAGTACGATCGACATCGACACCTCCGGCCGGGTCTGGTTTCCGAGTAATGTTCCCGGTAACGCAGGGGTGGGGTACTTCGATCCCAGCAACGGCACGTTCAGTTCGCTGTTTCCAGGAAATCTAACCCATCCTCAGCAGGTTGCCATCGATATCGACAACTACGTGTGGGCTGCGGACAGCGGATCTTCCAACATCGCCGGCTTCCCCGCAAGCTCCCCCAACCTGCCGGTCATGCTCTCTCTCCCCGGGTCGGTTTCGACGTCCGTCACTACGGCGTATGACAACACGATGCGCTTCGGCATCGTCGCCCCTGATGGGGCGCCCGGCCTTGGCCAGGTCGTCGGTAAAAACACATACACAGAAGTCCCGGTTTCCGAAATTCCAGGAGCCAATGGCTTGATCCCGAATAGTATCGCCGGCGATGTAGTTGGCGGTTTCGGCGTCGGCGGTCAGGCTGTCAACTATCCTACGACGTACGATCTATACGACTCGCCCAGCAGTCAGAAGACCATCATCACCTACCAGACCTTTAACGACGCGGGTCAGGTTGTTTTCACGGGCAGCGATTTCGCGGCAGCTCGAGGCGGCTATGGCGCAGGCGGTGATGGTATTTGCATCTGGTCTTTCCAGAACTGCTTCGGGATGGCGAACGACGGTGTTCGCCATCCGTCGGGCGTGTCGCTGGATGGCGCAGGCTCACTGTGGCTCGCTGACAACAATGTGGCCTCGGTTGAACAGGTTCCCCTGTCTGGCGGTTCCTATCTCAATTCAAGCAGTTTGACCAACAATAACGTTTTCCTGCACGACGCTAACAACGGGGGAACATTGGTGAGCCCGGTCGGCATCGCTGTGGATGGTGCTGGAAACGTCTGGGTCAGTAATGCCGGCTGCAATACGACTGGTTGCACCCCCGGAAGCTTCACGCTTTCAGAGATGCTCGGCGCCGGGACTCCCACGATCACCCCCGTATCACGTCAGATCGTCATCAACGACCTGGCGGGCACCCAACCACAAACAAAGAAAGCTGGCGCAAGCAAGTAAATACCCTGGCTTCGGCAGACAAGGCCCGCCTCGCGCGGGCTTTTTCTGTTGCTGCCTTGATGGATCTGCCCGGTACACTGTTAGAGAACGAGCCCACTCAGTTAGCAAGGACAGCAACATGACCAAGGTTGATCTTACGGATCGCGTTACGGCACTGGGCGATCTTACGCGTCGTGACAGCGAAGTCATTGTGGAGACCATGTTCGACGCCATCGTGCACGCATTGAAGTCGGGTGAGAAAGTTGAGATTCGTGGCTTTGGGAGTTTCCGAACACGTCAGCGAAATTCGCGCACCGGCCGCAACCCGAAGACGGGCGCCACCGTATCGGTTCCCGCCAAGCGTGTGCCTTTCTTCAAACCGAGTAAGGAACTGCGTGAGCTTGTAGATGCGGCTGTCATCCAGGAAAGCGCGCAGGCCGAGGGCGAGGCGAGTGCGGCTGCGGCCGAGTAATGGGCGACTCGTCTTCAGGCCAGTCGCGGGACTGTAGGCCGGCCGGAGAGGACCTGTGTATAAAGGGGAGCAATGACGGCACCGGCCATTGAAACACGAGCGCTTTCGCGAATCTTCCACGGATACTTGGCGGTAGACACGCTTGACCTGACCGTTGAACGAGGGCAGTTTTTCGGCTTCCTTGGACCCAACGGCGCGGGCAAATCCACAACGATCAAGATGCTCACTGGCCTGCTGGCGCCCTCTTCCGGCCTGATCCGTATTTTCGGGGAAGATCTGTTGGCAAACCCGGTCGAGGTCAAACGCCAGATCGGCGTGGTGCCCGAAGGAATGGCCCTTTTCGGCAAACTTACCGCAACCGAATACCTGACCTTCGTAGGACGAATGTACGGTCTCGACAAATCCACGACACAGGCCCGCACCACCGAATTGCTGGAGTTTATGGGCCTGGTGGATCAGCGTAAGAAATTGATCGCCGACTTCTCCCATGGCATGGGAAAAAAGCTTGCCCTGGCCGCCGCGGTGATCCACGCCCCCAAGCTTCTTTTTCTGGACGAGCCTTTTGAGGGCGTGGATGCCATTGCTGCGGGCACCCTCAAAACGATGCTCCAGGGCATGATTGCGCGCGGCGCCACCATCTTTCTCACGTCGCACGTGCTGGAGATCGTGGAGCGGCTCTGCACGCACGTTGCGATCATCAACCGTGGCCATCTGGTCGCTCACGGCTCTCTTGAAGAGCTGCGCGCCGGCGTCCGGGCCCGCCTGGCCGGTGGGCAATATGATCCGGAGCACGCGCAATCCGTGAGCAACAAGACGCTCACGCTGGAGCAGATCTTTCTTTCCGTGGTGGGCGAAGAAGGGACACCGCAGCATCCTGAGGGAGAACTCGCCTGGCTGAGCTGACTTCCGCGCTTCCTACCCTAAAGGGTGCCCGGCTCGCCTGGAATCAATTTGGCGCGATCGCTTGGCTGCGCTGGCGCATTTTTGCCAACAGTGCGCGCCGAAAAGGGGGCAAAGGCGAACTCATTGCCCGCATCCTGCTTTACCCCCTGGCGCTTTGCCTGGTTCTCGGGCCCGCCGTGCTGGCCGGATTCTTTGCCTGGTTCCTGTCGATGCATGGAAGCCTGCAATACCTGAATGTGCTCTTCTGGGCGGCGTTTGGCCTGACGCAACTTCTTAACATCAATCTCAGCCAGCCAGGCACCACCTTCGACCCCGTCGAGCTCATCCGCTTTCCCATGGCGCTGCGCAACTACGTTTTGGTGCGCCTGTGCTTTGGCCTGCTCAGCCCGGCCAACGCGGTAATCAGCCTGATGTCGTTTGCTATATTCGTAGGCTTCACCATCGACAGGCCGCAGGTCTGGCTCTGGACCCTTCTCGCGACATTCGTCTTCGCTCTCGCCAATGTTTTGTTCTCCCGCATGATCTTTGCCTGGGTGGATCGCTGGCTCTCGACGCGGCGGGCGCGTGAGGCCTTCACCGCGCTCATCTTTGTTGCCTCGCTTGGCTTTCAGTACATCAACGTCACCTACAACCCGGGCCTGAACCACAACCGCAATCGCCAGATCACGCCGCAGAAGCTCCACCATGCGCAGGCCTTCCTGCAGGGTGTGCACCCCTGGCTCGTGTGGCTGCCTCCTGAACTTACCGCCGGTTCGATGCTTGCCGCCATTCGCCATCAGCCGGTGCCGGCACTCCGGGACGACGCTGTGGTTGCCCTTTACGCGGCAACTTTTCTTGCGATCTATGCATTTCGCATGCGCTCTGAGTACCACGGCGAGAACCTGAGCGATCAGGCAAACGCGGTTCGATCACAACCCGTTTTGGCGGATGCGAGTCAAGCGGCGATTGCCGCGGCCCCGCTTGCTTTTGAGACGGCCAGGGAGGTCAGAGACCCGGTGCGCGGTCTCGTTCCCCCAACGCTTCTGCCGCTGCTCAGCAAAGAGTTCTTACTGCTTCGCCGGAATACCGGCCTGCTTTATGGCGTGATTGCCCCCGTGGTGATGGTGTTTCTGTTTGCAGGCCGCATGTCGCTTCGCGGGGGATCGCATTGGCTGCTTTTAATCGCCGTCGCGTACGCCATGCTGGGTCTGGCGCCCCAGAGCTATAACTCCTTCGGACTGGAAGGAACGGGCGCCCAGTTTTACTTCATGGCGCCCGTTCCCTTGCGCGAGGTGTTCTTCGCCAAGAACCTGATGCACTTCCTGCTTGCGTTATTCGAGGTCTTCGCCGTGATCGCGATTGTGGCAAACGTCGCTGGACGTCCACGACCCCTCGATGTTGTCTTTGCCCTGCTGTGGGTCTGTGGCACCCTGCTGCTGAATACAACCATGGGCAATCTGCGCTCGGTCTCTGCGCCCAAGAAGGTCAACCCGGGCCGCGCCATCAACCGGACGCAGTCGCAGGTGAGCGCCTGGATGTCCATGGGAATCCTTGCCGGTACGGCAGCCGTCGCTTTCGGTCTCCAGGCGCTCGCCGTGTATCTGCACCGGCCGTGGCTGAGTGTAGGCCTCATCGCGGCGTATGCTGCCGGCGCGCTCATCGCGTATCAACAGGGGCTGCGCGGTATCGAAGCCTACGCGATGGAACGCCGTGATTCCCTCTTTGAGGAGCTAGGGAAGAAGACGTAGCTTAGCCTACCGCAACAATTCCGCTCAGCATTCGACCTGTCACACCTGCCTCGCTCCGGTAGCTAAAGAACCTGCGCCGACCCTTCTCGTCCCGCGCACATGCCGTACATTCATCCGCAGTCCAAATCGCCTTTGCAGGCACTCCCGCCTCCGCCAACTGACGACGGTTCGCCTCCACCAGGTCCATCTGGTATCTCGTACCGTTTGGAGCTGAGAAGAGATCACACGCTTCTGGAGAGAGGTCCACAAAGGCTGCGCGAACCTCCGCGCCGACTTCAAAGCAACAGGATCCGATACAGGGCCCGATAGCTGCTATGAGGTCCTTCGGCTGCGATCCGTACCTCTCGCCCATCAGATCCACCCCGTGTTGCACGACCTGCGCTAGCGTTCCCCGCCATCCTGCGTGGAAAGCAGCTACGGCCCGCAGTCGCGTATCGGCCACCAGCACCGGGGCACAATCTGCGGTGAGAATTGCCAGTAGCTGGCCGATACGGCTACTGATCAGTCCATCTCCTTCAAGTCGTGCTTTGCCGTCTTGCGTCATCAGAGTCGCTGCTTCGCGGTCCACATCCCGCACGACAGAGCCATGGACCTGCCCCACCGTCACCAGTGACGCCGCCCGTCCACCAGCCAATTCCTGGACAAAGGCCTGTCGATTTTGGGCGACCACATCTGTATCGTCCTCCCGGGTCCAGCCGAGGTTCAGTTCGCGCTTGCCATACACCGTGGAGAACCCCGGATACCGTGTGCTGAAACCCGCCCTCAACCAGGAATACTGCTCCCACGCGGGCACCCGCAGGATCTCCGGTGAATTTGAACGCAAAGCCATACGTTTCGTTTCGGCCACACTCACCCCTCAACCTGCGTTTTCTCTGTTGTAACCTACAGACACGGAGGCTCCTATGGCGGCAGCAGCGTCCCCCCTTGTCTCTCTCTACGAGTATCTCCACTCCGACTACCAACCCGACATGGATTACGTTGACGGCGTCCTGGAGGAAAGAAATTTGGGCGAGAACAGCCACGCTGATCTACAGAGTGAGTTGATTACTCTCTTCCGCACCCATAAATATGAGTGGAAGGTGAAGACTTTTGTGGAGCAGCGGGTGCAGATCAGCCCAACTCGCTACCGCGTTCCGGATCTATGCATCATGTCTGCGCATTGGAAGAAGACCCCGATTATCACGGACGCTCCCCGGCTCTGCGTCGAGATCCTCTCCCCTGAGGACCGCTTCGCCCGCATCCGTGCCCGATGCGAAGACTATTTCCGCATCGGCGTACCCGAAGCCTGGGTCTTCGACCCCGCCAGGCGAGACGTTCTCGTTCTTCGTCCTGATGGCAGTATGACAACCGTGCGCGAAGGTTCCCTTCAGCTCGCAGGCACTGCGATCAACGTGCCCATCGGCCAGGTTTTCGCGGTGCTCGACGAGGAGTAGACCGCACCCAACGGCGTAAACTAGCCCCATAAAGGGTCCACGCCGCACATGGTCATCATCCAGCAAAACGATCTCATCGAGAGCATTCGCGCCGCTCTGCAGTACATCAGCTTCTACCATCCCGTCGACTACATCACCAATCTTGTTCGCGCTTACGAGCTCGAACAATCCCCTGCGGCCAAGGACGCCATCAAGCAGATCCTGGTCAACTCGCGCATGTGCGCCGAGGGTCACCGCCCGATCTGCCAGGACACGGGCATTGTCACAATCTTCCTGAAGTTCGGCCTGGAGTGCCACCTTCAAAACGGCAACGACCCTGCCACGATGAGCCTTCAGGCTCTCTGCGACCAGGGTGTTCGCGAGGCTTGGCTGGACCCCGACAATAAGCTGCGCGGCAGCATCCTTGCAGACCCTGCTTTCAGCCGCAAGAACACCAGGGACAACACGCCCTGCGTCGTCGAGGTCTCGCTGGTCCCCGGCCAAACTGTCGATGTTACGGTGGCAGCCAAGGGCGGCGGCTCCGAAGCCAAATCGAAATTTGTCATGCTGAATCCTTCCGACTCCGTCGTGGACTGGGTACTCAAGACCATACCCACCATGGGCGCCGGATGGTGCCCGCCGGGGATGCTTGGGATCGGCCTGGGCGGCACGGCGGAGAAGGCGATGCTCCTTGCCAAGCAGTCGCTGATGGATCCCATCGACATGCAGGAGCTCAAGGCACGTGGCACCCGTACCAATATCGAGCGACTCCGTGTCGAGCTTTACGAAAAGATCAACGCACTCGGCATCGGGGCTCAGGGCCTCGGCGGACTTACAACAGTCCTGGACGTAAAGATTCTCGATTGGCCGACCCACGCGGCCAATCTGCCGGTTGCCATGATCCCCAACTGCGCGGCCACCCGCCATGCGCACTTCGTGCTGGACGGTTCAGGGCCGGCGTACCTCGATCCGCCGAACCTGGAGAACTGGCCCAAACTCACCTATGACCCTGCCGCTTCGGGGGCTCGCCGCGTGGATCTTGACACGCTCACTCACGCCGAAACGAAGACCTGGAAGCCTGGCGACGTGCTGTTGCTGAACGGCAAGCTCCTTACCGGGCGCGATGCCGCCCACAAGCGCATGACGGATATGCTCAGCCGGGGCGAAGAGCTTCCCGTCGACTTCACAAACAAGCTCATCTATTACGTCGGTCCCGTGGATGCTGTTCGCGACGAAGCGGTCGGTCCTGCTGGACCGACCACCGCCACGCGCATGGACAAATTTACCCGCCAGATGCTGGAGTCCACAGGCCTCCTCGGCATGGTCGGCAAGGCCGAACGAGGCGTCGCTGCCGTTGACGCGATTCGTGACAACGAGGCCGTGTACCTGATAGCCATCGGGGGCGCTGCCTACCTCGTATCCAAGGCAATCAGGCACTCCAGACTGCTTGCCTTTGAAGACCTGGGCATGGAAGCGATCTACGAGTTCGAGGTCGTCGACATGCCGGTTACGGTAGCCGTTGATACACAAGGGACAAGTGTCCACAACACCGGTCCTGCCGAGTGGAAGGAGCGGATCGAGCACTCCATGCAATTGGGTGGAACCGCAATTCTCGGGCAGTAGGCGTACGAGAGCCTCGCGTTTATTGAGGCATCGTTCCTAAGGTTCCATTGCCGATAGCTGTCGCAGAAGGCGTGACAACGGGAGCGGCCAGACCGAGGAACTGCGTGATGGTAGGCGAGGTGGAACTTGCCACCCAGACATTGCCGGAGGGATCAATGGCCATCGAAGCGGCATTCGCTAGACCGGCGCTTGAGTAACCGCTTCCAATGGCAGCGCCCGCGCTCGAAAACTCTGCCACATTCAAGCTCCCCGAAGAGTTCGTCACCCAGGAATTTCCTGCACCATCTACCATGATGGCTTTGGGAGCAGCCAGGTTCCCCGTGTACCCCGTCGTCGAAATTGCCGTGCCTGTGCTGCTGAAGAGAGATACTGAGTTGTTTCCCTGGTTCACCACCCAGGCGCGCCCCGCACTGTCCAAAGCCACACCGGTAGCGGTACTAAGTCCGCCGCCCGAGACACTGCTGCTGGACGCTCCAGACGTAAAGCTCAGGGTATTGCCATTCCCTGTCGCCCATGCGGAGGTCTTGTTGATCGCTACAAAATTGATCCCAGGCGAGGCATTCCCGTTGTCCAGATTTGTGAAGGTGGTCGAGGCAGGATCGAACTTCTCTGTGCAGCAAGTGGCGCTGTTGAAGCTTAGAAAATCCAGAACGGTGGAGTAGTAAAACTGCCCGCTTCCGTCAATGACAAGGTTAGTGGTATTGGTGGGCGGGTGCGAACCGAGGACAGGCGTTTCCACAATCGTGTTCTGGTAGACGCCCAGAGGCGTCAGTTTCGCGAACGTCGGAACGGGGTATTGGGCGCCGAACAGACCTGTCGCCGCGGTCTGCCCAAGAACCCACACATTGTTTGAGGAATCAACAGCCAAGCCGCGAGAGCCAGAGAACCCGCCGCCGATCTCGTATTGCGGCACGGGAATAGCACCCGTCGGTGAAATCTTGGTTACAGCGCTGACACCAGGCGTGAGCGTCCAGATGTTACCGCTGCCATCCACGGCCAGCGAAGGATTGTTTCCCAGTGCGGCATTGACGTAACTCACGGCGATGGTGAAGTCGCTAGGCACAGACCCAAGCACAGGGGCGAAGGGATAGTTGCCTCCCTGCAACGTGTAGAGCGTCGAAGTCCCGAGAGACGAGGGGTTGTGGGCCATGTTCATGACCGCCATCGTGGTGTCGGTGGGCAACGTACCCGTTGTCCCACCGCTTTTCGCGTAGGCAAACAATGTCGAGCAGCCGGGGGAGGACGGCCCGATGGAATTGACGCAGGACGCGATGACGTTTGCAATGGTGTTGAGCTTCGCTTGCGGAACAGCACCGTTGCCGCTTACAGTCGCGGAACGCGCAAGATCGTTGAGGTTCTGCACGTCATAAAGATTGGCGGCATTCGCAAATGCGTTCGCGATACCGGTTTGCGCGAGCGTGCCTCCCGGTGCGCCGATGTGGAATGCATCGCTGGCGTACGCCGCGGCGGAGTAAGCGGCCGCCACCGTCGAAATTTCGCTGATGAAGACCCCGGTATAGGTGCTGTCGAAATTGCCGGCGCTCGGGCACATTCCGAGGATGGCAATCTCCGTGGCAGCAGAGTTGCTCCCGAAACCGGGATTGCCGCCCACAGAAGCCATGTAGACCTGCTGCCCGGGCGTGCAGCTGTCCGCGATTTGAAAGAAGCCCTTCGAATCAGTCGTGACGTAGTAGCGCCCGTTGGAGTCCTGCTGTGCCGCATAGCCCGGGTAGGACGCACTGGTCAGCAAAGACGTAGCTGCTGAGCCGTAGCCGGTCGTGCCAGCCGCGAGCAGGTACACCTTTGCGGTCGTGATCGGCTGCTGCCCGCCATGAATGTTTCCGCTCAGTTGTCCCATCGAGGTCTCGACCTCGCCGGGAGTGGAAGAGGGTTCCACATTGGGAAAAGAAGCCATTTGGGAGCATCCCGCAAGGAAGCCGCAAATGGCGAAGGTAAGAAGCGAGGCGGTCACAACTCTGGGCTTCATTTCGACCTCGTGAGCGAAAGGACTCGGAGCTCACAGATCGAAAGTACCGCTCGGGAACCGGATTCGTAATCCCCATTTCTGACCATTACCCTTGGCCGAAAGACTCAGCGGCAAGTGCGGCCTCAAGGGAATCGGGCAAAGTGCGCCGTACTTTCGGCTTACAGAAAGCGGGGCGTTCGCGGCTGGCATCGCATGCAGGCCGGCGGCACAGGCCAGCGCGTGCGGGTAGAAGATACCCCGAATACCCCCATCGGAGTACCTTTCGCGCGCTCTTGTTACCATGGGATCCATGCCTAGCCAGCAGGAAGTGAAATGGTCGCAGTTGAAGGTTGGCGTTCTGGTCCTTGTCTCGCTGGCGCTGTTGATCGTGCTGCTGTTCCTCATGACCAACGCCAGCGGCATGTCCACTTTTGAGCGCAAGCTGGAAGCGCACTGCTATTTTGCCAATTCGGAGGGCGCAAAGGTCGGCGCCCCTGTGAACCTCGAGGGCGTTGCCATCGGCGAAGTCAAAGCGATCCACCTCACAACGGATCCCGCCCGCAAGCTTGCGCCGGTCGAGTTCACGCTCAAGCTCAGCCCGCGATTTCAAGATCGGCTACACACGGACACAACGGCGTCCCTTGTAACCACCGGTCTTGTCGGCGACACCGTTGTGGAACTCAACAGCGAGACCGCGCGAGGGCCTGAGTTCCAGACCGGCGGCGAATTCAGCTCGTTTGAGCCGCCCTCCATCAATAGTTTCATCAAGTCGAGCCAGGGCACGCTCACCCAGCTCAACGCCACAATCGGCAAGCTGAATGCGGTCGTTGACGGGATTCAAAACGGCGAGGGCAGCGTCGGCAAGCTGATCAAGGACCCTGCACTGTACGACGAGGCGCATGCCACCCTCATCCAGTTGCACACGCTATCAGCCAACCTCAACCGCGGACGCGGCTCCGCTGGCAAGTTGCTGACGGACGACACGCTCTACGATCGCCTCAACGACACCGCCAACCGTTTGGACACGCTGGCGACTGGGCTTTCCTCCGGCAAAGGTTCCGCAGGCAAGCTCCTCACCGACGACGCGCTTTACAACAACCTGAACACCACACTGGTGCGCACGAACTCCATTCTTGCGCAGGTCGACAGCGGTCAGGGGAGCCTTGGTCTTTTGCTGAAGGATCCCGCAACGGCGCAAAGGTTGAACGACGCCATCAGCCAGCTCGACACGATGCTGGCCGGCGTGAACCAGGGCAAAGGTACGGTCGGTCAGCTTGTCACGAATGACTCGGCTTACAACAACCTGAACACCTTACTGAAGAACGCTTCAGAGTTGGCCACCATGCTGCGCACCGACCCGAAGAAGTACCTCACGATCCACATGAAGATCTTCTGAATGTGCCGGCGATTCACCGCTGCTTGCATCCGAAACTTTCATTCTTCCCGATCCGTACCTTCATCACACCCGCGTTCATCCCAGGTTCACGATTTTGCTTTTCCGGAGTATGTTCGTGAACCCAGACTTCTCAAGCTGTTCTCGTTCCAGGAGATCCATGCGTAGAATTCTTATCGCCTCGCTGCTTGCCGTTGCGGCCCCGCTCTGCACCGCGCAGCAGATCAACGTCACCTTTGCACCCCCCGCGGACGCCGGCCCCACGGCTTCGCCGAAGAAGCCGCTTTCGATGGATCTTTCCGCCATCGACAAGACCACTGACCCATGCAACGACTTCTACCAGTACGCCTGTGGCAACTGGAACAAGGCAAACGCGATTCCAGCCGATCAAGCCCGCTGGGGCCGTTTTAACGAGCTTGCCGATTACAACAACTACTCGCTTTATGTCGATCTGAACAAAGCCGCCGGCGCGCCCAAATCTGCTCTGCAGCACAAGTATGGCGATTTTTTTGCGGCCTGCATGGATACCGAGACAGTGGATAAATTGGGCGTCAAGCCTTTACAAGCGGAACTCGACACCATTGCCGGCCTGAAATCCACCAAGGACCTTGCGGCGCTGAATGTCGCGCTCACCAAACGCTTTGGCGGTACGGAGTTGCTGGGCGTGGGCGTGCAGCAGGATCAGAAGGACTCTTCCAAGCAAATCCTCGGAACGGGCCAGGGCGGGCTTACCCTCCCCGACCGCGATTACTACCTCAATCCCGGGGACCGCTTCGCCAAGCTTCGCGAGCAGTACGTCGAAAACCTGAAGGCCACCTTTGCTCTGCTGGGGGACACCTCGGATCAGGCTGCCGTGGAGGCTGCGGCCGTGATGAAGATCGAGACCGTCCTGGCGCAGGGCTCGATGGAGCGCGTGGCCATGCGCGATCCGTCCAAGCGCTATCACATCCTGACCATTGCGGAGGTGCAGGCGCTCACACCGGATTACAGTTGGAAGACCTACCTGGACGGCATCGGCGTAGGTTCCGCGCCCACGATGAATGTCATGTCGCCTGACTTTGAAAAGACGGTGGAAGCCGAGATCAGTGGCGAATCGCTGGATGCCTGGAAGAGCTATCTGCGTTGGCACGCGGTGCATGGGGCGGCCCCTCTGCTATCTGCGCCTTTTGTGCAGGTGAATTTTGATTTCTTCAGCAAAACGTTGAACGGCCAGGAACAGGAGCAGCCCCGCTGGAAGCGTTGCACGCAGCTCACCGACCGTGCGCTGGGCGAGGCCGTGGGCCAGGACTGGGTGCGTGAGAACTTCCCGCCCCAAGCCAAGCAAAACATGGAAAAGCTTGTGGCTGCGCTGAAAGCTGCGCTGGACAAAGATATTCAGCAGCTGGACTGGATGAGTCCTGAGACCAAGAAGCAGGCTGAACTCAAGCTGGCTACCTTCCGCGACAAAATTGGATATCCGGCCACCTGGCGCGACTACTCCAGGCTGGAGGTGAAGCGCGATGAGCTTCTCGGCAATGAGGAGCGCGCGATCGGCTTTGAGCGCGACCGGAATCTCGGCAAGCTGGGCAAACCCGTGGACGAAACCGAGTGGGGCATGACGCCGCCGACGGTAAACGCCTACTACAACCCGCCGCAGAACGACATCAACTTCCCCGCGGGTATTCTGCAGCCGCCCTTTTATGACCTTTCCAAGGACCCGGCAGTCAACTTCGGCGGCATCGGTGTGGTGATCGGCCATGAGATGACGCACGGCTTCGACGATCAGGGCTCGAAGTATGGACCTACGGGCAACGTGAAGTACAACGCCGACGGGACCATGGGCAGCTGGTTCACGGCGGAGGACCAGACCAAGTTCCACGAGCGCACCGAGTGTGTTGCCAAAGAGTATGACGGCTTCCAGGTGGCGCCCGGGCAGAATCTCAACGGCCATCTCACTTTGGGCGAGAACACCGCCGATAACGGCGGCATCCGCATCGCCTACCAGGCGCTCATGAGCACGCTGCAGCAGGGGGGCAAGTCGGCCACCGCCCAGATGGACGGATATACGCCCTCGCAGCGCTTCTTCATATCCTTTGCCCAGGTCTGGTGCGAGAACCAGCGTGAGCAGGCTGCGGTGAATCAGGCAAAGACCAACCCGCACTCCACTGGAGAATGGCGCGTGAAGGGCACGGTGCAAAATTTCGACGAGTTCGGGAAGGCCTTTGGCTGCCACACCGGCCAGCCCATGATGCCGGAGAATGGCGGCTGCCGCGTCTGGTAACACGCAAGGGTCGCTAGACACGCCCTGGACCGAAAACGTCCAGGGCTTTTCTTTGTCCGCTTTGGCAATGCCTGCTCACCCCTGCCGTTTGCTATCGTCCCAACCTCCAGAAACTGGCAGGAAAGCGTCACAGCCCCTACAATGAAGTGAAGATTTGTTCCACCCTCTAGACAGGTTCCCCGCCTGAACACGCCCGCGAGGGGCGCGAAACGCGGGGTGATGAAGGAAGCACATGAAGTGGAGTTTGTTCGGCCGTGCAGCCATGGCCTTGATGTCGGCATTAGCCCTGGGTTTGAGCATGACGGCATGCGGTGGCGGCACCATCGCCTATCTTTGGGCAGTAGGGCACCAGGCCAACGCGGGCGCCTCTTCATTGAACGAGATCGTCGGGTACCTGGTTGACGACTTCACCGGAAATCTTACAGCGGTCCCGAATCAGCCGTTTGCTTCCAACGGTACCATTCCGGTGGATCTGGTCGTTCGCCCCGGCGGACGCTTCGTATACGTCATCAACCAGGGAACCGGTTTCAGCGGCACTGCCAATGGCACGGGCGATGGAATCGCCGTCTTCGCCGTTGGTGGCGAGGGCAGCCTCACCTTCGAGCAGAGCTATGAGACGCAGGGCTATGGCCACCTATGGGCCAGCTTCGACGCAACCGGCAACTACCTCTTCGTTCTCGATGAGTACTCGTCTTCAGGCGACGGCAATGGATCAATCACGACATTTGCCTCCGACCCCACGACGGGCCGCCTGAATCTTGTGCAGCAGACGGCCGGCACCCAGTCCGGGCAAACTGCACCCAACTACCTGGAGGTCGGCCAGACACCCCTGCGGATGTTCTCCACCGGCTCCTGCCTCTTCACGATCAACTCGGCCAACCAAACGCTCTCGACCTACAGCATCTCGAGCGGTCAACTGGGAACTGTGACCACCGGCACGTTCACACCCGGCACGACGCACATGACCTCCATCAACGGGAATGCGCAGTATGTCTTTCTCACTGACGGTTTGGGTGGTAATGTGCCCGGCAACATAAACTCCTTCACTGTCGGCTCAGGCTGCGCGCTTACGGCCTTCGGTGGTGGCGTAACACCCAACGACCCGAGCGTCGTCAACCCTGTGAACACGTTGCTGTCGACCTCAGGCAAGTACGTGTACGTGCTGAATAGTTCCTCAACCAACACTGCCAGCACTACAAAGGGAAGTTCAATCACTGGGTACAGCATCACGACGGGTCAATTGGTTGAGCTGACAAGCTCGCCGTTCGGTGTGGGGGCCGGGCCCGTATGCGCGGTGGAAGATCCAACCTCCAAGTATCTCTACACTGCCGACAACACGGATGGCACAATCACGGGATATATCTATTCCGACACGAGCGGTGAGATCTCCAACCTGACGCGCGGGTCCAAGTTTGTCACCGCCACTCTCGGACTTACTTGTCTAGCCCTTAGTGGTGCCGTCTAGTTGGCCAGAGTTCCACGAGTCATGTCTCGATGGGCAGAAACGAAGCGCCGGACAACGGCAGAAAGTACAAGGCGGTGCCTTCTCGGGCCGCGGGTAAGGGAAGCAGATGAGGTTGAACAAGAAGCTTAGGAGCGCCATCACCGGAGGAGCCTCGCTCGCGCTTGCGCTCGGGCTGGTCTCCTGCAGCCGCGACTACACGGTCGCGTATGTGTATGCGGTTTCCGCTGCGAATGCCACCATTTCGGCCTATGCCGTGGACTATGAGACCGGTATCCTGAATCAGATCGCAGGTTCGCCCTTCACATCCACGGTATCTGACCCCGTCAAAGTGATAGCGAGCCCCAACAATCAGGCGATCTACGTTCTGGGTGGCTCGAATGGATCGAGCGGCAACGCTGTAGAGGAGTTGCTCGTCGGCTCGGACGGCAAGCTCTACGGTTCCCATACCTACAATCTGACCGGGACCTATCCGACATCGATTGCGGTCGACTCGACCGGGACCTTCCTGTACGTGACCTTCACCTATCAGCAGGGCTTTACGCCGGCATCGCCCGGACCGGGGGGCGTCACGATCTTCCCGATCAGCTCGAGCGATAACAGCCTTGGCACGCCGACGACCTTGAATGTGGGCAACAACCCGGTTGCCGTCGCCGTTTCAGCGCCGGTTTGCTCCACCTCGCCCATCATCTCTTCCAACACGGCCTGCACGCCTTCGACAGGCAGCGGAACGGGGGCATACAACACCTACGTCTATGTGGTCGACCAGGAAACCGCGGCCGGCAAACCGACCGTCCTCGGCTATGCGCAGAACATGGCGAACGGCGCGCTGACGCCTCTTTCCGGTACCACGGTGAACGCCAGCGGTCTCTTGCAAGGAGTCGCGGCCGGCGTTGTTCCAAGTGCCATCGCGGTTGATGGCACGGCAAGCTTTGTGTACGTCACCGATCAGGAAGCCAATGAGATCTACGGCTACCAGATTGCCCGCTCCACCACCGGCAATCTCACGCCGATGCCCGCCAGTCCATTCAGCACCGGCGCCTTTCCGGTGGCGATCATCGTGGATCCGCGTGCCTTGTTCGTCTATACAGCGAACTCCAACTCGGCTTCAGTCGGTTCTTACGCCATCAATCAGGCTACGGGTAGTCTCTCGGCGGTTGCAGGGTCAACCTTCACCGCGGAGGCCGGTACCAACTGCGTAACCATCGACCCCAACCTCGGCCAATTCCTGTATGCCTCCAACTTCGTCACCGGTAACATATCCGGCGGTGAGTTGAATGGGCACACAGGGGTGCTCAGTGCCGTGGCCAACACTCCGTTTCCGACATCTGCCTTGCCATCCTGCCTGGTAGCAGTCGGCAACGGCGCCCATGCGATCTCGGTCAATTTTCCCTCCACCGGAACACCCTAGACTCCCCTGTTTTGCTTCACGGCGACGTCCCGGGCTCAGCCCGGGACGTTTTCTTTGTGCTCCAATGGATGGGTGAGTCACCCCAATGCCTTTCAGCTAGGCTCAGTCCGCATAGGCGGACCCACTCTATTTCTCATCGCCGGGCCCTGTGTGCTCGAGTCCGAACTCCACGCGCGCCGCCTTGCAGATGCAATCCAGCGCACAACGTCTGATCTCGGCATACCTTTGCTTTTTAAGGCGAGCTACGACAAGGCAAATCGCACCTCAGTTCACAGCTTTCGCGGCCCAGGTCTTGAGGAAGGCTGCCGTATCCTGCGATCCATCGCCATGAGCAATGGAGTGCCGATCCTGACCGACATTCACACGCCGGAACAGGCCCATGCCGCCTCGGATGCGCTCGGGGACGTCGACGCCATGCTGCAGATCCCAGCCTTTCTCTGCCGTCAAACGGATCTGCTCGCAGCCGCCGCGCACGCCTGTAAAGGTCCGCGCCGGGCCATCAACGTGAAAAAAGGCCAGTTCGTCGCTCCCTGGGACATGCGACATGCCGTTGAGAAGGTGCGGGAAGCGGAGATCACACCAACGGTTGACAACATTGCAGGACCACGCGTCTGCCTGACAGAACGCGGCGCAAGCTTCGGGTATAACAACCTCGTGGTGGATTTTCGCTCGCTGCCGACCATGCGCGCCTTTGCTCCGGTCATCTTCGACGGAACGCATTCCGTACAAACGCCGAGTGCGGCAAACGGCGCCTCAGGCGGTCAGCCTGAGTTCATACCGGTACTCGCACGAGCCGCCGTGGCGGCCGGTGTCGACGGCATCTTTCTGGAAGTTCATGACAATCCAGCGGAAGCCAGGTCTGACGGGGCCAATGCCCTTCACCTCAACAAGCTTCGCCCTGTTCTGGAGTCGCTGCTCGCGATCCATGCTGCAGTACACCGTTCGTCTTCGGATTCCGCGCCGGCATAGAGACGCAAGCTTCACTGCTTTCCGCGCAAAAAAAGGCCCTCCATTGCTGGAGGGCCAATCTGCCTTGGTACCTCTCCGTTAGGAGAGCTTGGAGAAGAGCGGGAAACGCTCTCCAAACCGGCGCGGTCGGCCAAGGAATCCTCGACCTGAATCGCTATCAATGGAACGATTCAGGCGTAAGAGCGGATGTGTCCAGGTGTAATTTTTTTCGGCGTCACCGTTCTATCGGCACAGCTTTACGTCTACTGCGTGTCTGCCTCAACGACGTGCATCTCCGGAGTTTGTTGGTTCCACTCCGGGCGAATTCCCTCAAAGATGAGGCGAAAATCCGCACTGGCTCCTGGACCCAGGGGCGCCGCGCTGACGGGCTGTGTGTCCAGGTAAGGTTGACGGGTCCGCACCAGGCTGACGGGCGCAGTTTCCAGCTGCGGCGCACCGCCCCCATCGGAGGCAAACAGAACCTGCACTGTGATCCCCTTCACCGTTGCAGGACCCTTGTTCGTGACATGGCCGTCGATGAAGGTAGATTTCCCTCCCGAGAAGCTGGTCGATTCGCTCATCTGTAAGCCGCTGAATCTGATATTCGACGCATAGGCCGCCGCAGGACGCAGGGTGTCCGGCGCGCCCGCTGCCGTGCCATGCCGCCGTCCGACGGCCACCAGAACGGCTAACAGCACGATCACAGCGACGGCCGCAATCGCCACGGGAACCGTGGGAAAGCTTCGCTCCTCCGCTGGCGGCTCCCCGAAGACGCCGGCACTGCCGCGGGTGGCGCCGGGGGTTAAAGGCTGATTCGGGTCGGCCATGAGGGGAATTCTCCTGAAAAGTGTTCTGGGCTGGAACCGAGTTGCCGAATCGCTGTAGCAATCCCGACCGTGCTGTGAGTCGCAACTCCAAAACGAAGCGGGGAGCGGCTCCACAGCGCCGATTCTACTCCGGAACAGCTTTCCGGAAACGCCGCTCCGCAACCGGCGCGAACGTCGCACGCCCCACCACGCTCTTCCGGTAATCCGGCCCATCCATCTCCACCACAACGCACATCTCACCCAGGCGCGAGAGCATCCGTTCGCCTATCCGGTCACCCAGCGTCTCCTGGCGGGAGGCGTCCCTCGGTCCACTGCTCGCGCCGCCCGCGGAGGCGTAAGGCAGGTTCGTCGTGATGATGGTGGTTTTTCGGTCGTTATAGCGCATGTTCAGAAGGTGCTCGATCATGTCGCTCACCCAATCGGTCCTTCTCGCTGCACCAAGCTCGTCCAGTACCAGAACCTCTGCGTCCAGGGCCGGTTTCAGCACCTGACGTTCCGACTGCTGGTTCTGCGCCGAGTAGGAATTCTGAATCTCCTTCAAGAGCTCCTTGCAGTCTACGAACCTTCCTGACACGCCGTATTCGTTGATGAGGGCGTGCAGAATGCCTACAGCAAGATGCGTTTTGCCAACCCCGCAGGGTCCAACGAAAAGCAGACCGTTGCCGAAGGTGTCCGTCGGGTAAGCCCGGACGAAACCGGTGGCCTTCAGCCGCGCCTCGGCCAAACTTTTTAGCGTGCCGCCGCTCTTGGAGAGGAAATTATCGAGCGTACATTCGCGATGGCGCTCCGGGATGCGCGCGGCCGCGAGCCGCCGCATGCGCCGATCCACGACACGGCAGGCACAATCCGTCACGGCGCGCACACCGTCCGCTCGCTCAAGAATTCTAAGGCCGGAGCCTTCACAGATGGGACACAGATCAGACATCGTTCGGGGGACGACTCAGGGAGCCGCACCCCTCCAGTATCGCAGCGAAAGCATCGATCGATGCGGGCTGGGCTCGACCCTGGCTGTGAGAACTGAGGACATCCGGTCCCTTACCATTTTCGCGTGCCCGGCGCGCCTTTGAACGGGCCGCTCACACGAGAGGTAATCCACCCGCCATAGAAGTCGCCCGGCTGCGCCTGGACACGCTCACCATCAACGGTGCACTCGTCCATCCGGCTGGCATAGAAGGCCAGAAAGTTGCGTATCGGCTCAAATTCTCGAGACGGATCGGGGTAGCTCCAGGCTACGTCTTCGACCATGGCAGCCTCGCCTGTTCCCGCAGGAGCAAGCTCAAGCGTCCAGTACATGGCAATCCCCTTGAACTCGCAGAATGAGCGTCTTGCCTCGGAGGGCCGCAGGAGGTCCATCCTGACATCCTGGGGAGGGAGGTAGAAGACGGGCGGATGACTCGTTTCCAGGACTCGTTGTCCACGCCGTGTCTCCGCGATCACGATCCCCCGATGCACAATGCGCAGTTCGGCTTGGGTCGATTCCAGACGGGGAGGGCGCGGATAGTCCCACACCGACTCGACCGCGCTCTTGTTCGTTATCTCCAAAGCTCAGGCTCCTGCACGCGCAACTGAAGCGTACCCTGACCAGGGAGCCGTGTTGTGACATATGGCGTTGGCCCTTGGAGGCACGGTGGACGCGGGAAGCAAGAAGCTTAATGAGATGAACAGGCTCGCCGACATGGGCCACTTCCCTGCCGCGGTGAACGCCGGCGCCACCCTGAACGTGCTGCTTACGCTTCTTGCTACGTGGTGGATCGAACCAAGACTGCCGGCTCTCTGGGCTCCCGTCGCCTGGGTAGCCGTTGTGCTTGCGCTCAATCTGCTGCCCGTAGTCGTGCTTCGGCTCGCGCTCTCGCCCGCCAGCACGTACCCGCCTTTAGCCCAGATGGACTTTTGGCGCGACCAGCACAAATTCTCTGACTGGGTCTACGTAGCCGCTTCAGCCAACATGGCTTTCTGGGTACTGACCGGATGGGCCGTCTTTTCGGTTTGGCAAACGCCAACGACTCTGGCCGTGTTTCTGGCGATCGCCTTCGTGGTCACCTTTTCGCCTGTGCTGCTGCGATCTGCCTCAGGCCGACCCCGCTGAATCGACCGTACGAAATGTTAATCTAACGTTTAGCGCCTGAGGCCCCGGGAGTCGGGGTCCAAGCTGCAGCGTGACAGGAACATCGATGCCCTGAGCCCGGCCGGCAGGCCCCTCGTGAGGACAAGGCAAGCGAGCCGTTCTGCGGCGGGAGAGCTACCGAAAGGATTTACCCCATGCCCAAGGAAGGCATCCACCCCAAGTACGACACCACCACCGTTCGCTGCGCCTGCGGCAGCAGCTTCCAGACTCGCTCGACGCACAAGGGCGATATCGTCCTGGAAATCTGCTCTGTCTGCCACCCGTTCTTCACCGGCAAGCAGAAGCTCGTCGACACAGCCGGCCGTATCGAGCGCTTCCGCCGCAAATTTGCCGCGACGGACGCCAAGAAGGCCGAAGCCGCTGCGAAGTAAGCGTGTTTACACCTAACAGAAAAGCCTCCCTCCCGGGAGGCTTTTCACATCTGGTGCTTTAGTAAGGAACGTAATACCGCGGCCGGTACGGCACGGCATACCTCGCTGGACCGTACCCGTACGGCACCACCATGGGTGGTCCCTGGGGCGGCGGATAGGACGGCGCTGCCTGCTGAACAACGATCGTCGGTGAAGGCTGCTGCAGGTACACGGGCTGCGGCGCTTGCACAACGACGACTGTCGTCCCAACACCCTGCGGTGCATAGCTGTAGCTCTGGCCGGGTGCCGGCGAATAGCTCTGAACCTGTGGGTAGCTCGGCGGCGGAGGCTGGTAGGCCTGCTGCTGCGGTGGGTAGTAGGGCTGCTGGTATTGCTGCTGTGCCGGCTGCCGGTAGTTCTGGTACGTCGGTTCATCCGGCGTCTGGCGTGAAATCAGAGCCGGCGTCCGTACCGCGTTTTCCTGCGGCGTGGGGATGCCAAAATCATCCAGAACCTTCATCGTCAGGCGCGTTTCCGCAGCCAGCACGGGCCGGGGTCCGCGCCGGGGCAGATTGATCAGATCGATCGGCCAGAGCAGGGGAATGGACCACTCGATGGCGTCGCGCACCGGATGCCCTGTGCCATGGATGCGGCCTTCCTTGTCCACCGGATACTTCGGCGTTGCAACCACACGGACATTGATCGGAACGATCGTGTCGGGCTGCACCACCATGCGGTCGAACTTCAGTTCCATCCAACCTTTCCCGACAAAATGGCCCGGATCTTTGTATTCGGCGAACTGGCCGACCAGATAGCTGCCATAAGGGAACGAGCTGCGCCCATACGCTTCTGAGTGGCTGAGTTGACACAGGATCGGATCGCCGATGTTCTGCGTTTTTGAGGAAATTTTTGGCTCCGCCACGGTGCATGTGATGACGGAACCCGCGGGCACCAGTTGATCGGCAAAGGCCGTCAGCGGTCCAGCGGCAAGCAGGAGCGAAAGTGCAAGTTTGCCCTTCACAGGCGTTCTCCCGGCAAAATCTTTAGGCTCTGCGACGAGCCGGTTCTGCTGCATTAGCACCTCGGCACGGCCCTCGAACGGCCACACCCGGCACCCGCCGCGGAGCGGAGCACCAACAAATAAAGCGAATTTCTCAACTATGCTCTCGGTTCTGCCCGGCGTCAACGGAAGGTGATGCCTGTTCCGAGGCACCTCGACGCTGCGCAGCCACCGCTCCGTCCGACACTGGCACAGGGAACAACTGTGCCGGTGATCAAGGGTGCAAGGTCCAACTTTCCTGGTACCCGGTCATGACACCGGCGTCCCGCGAAAGTTTCGCCCAACCCTGTGGAAAACTTGGACTAGGCACTCGCCATCTACTGGGCCGAGGAGTGAGCCATCACTTGGCCGGCAAATCGAGCCATCTCATCATGCTGCGGAGAGGTCTGGAGCAGCACAACGGAGCAGCCAGCGCCTTCAAAGTCGGCGAGGCGCTGCCGCACGGTCTCGGGCGTGCCAATAAGGCCCGAGTGGAGGCCCCGGTTGGAGACGGAATAGTCGCGCAGGCTGAGCTTCTTTTCGAGCTTGGAACCGGTGGTCCACTGCTCGAAGTTGGCGAAGCCGGCCGGTGAGGTGGAGGGATCGGGGGCAGCCGTGATACGGTCCACTTCCCTACTGGCCTCGGCTTCGCTGTCGCGAACGATGCAATAGCCGGTGACGCCGAAGATCAGGGGCGGCAAATGGGGAAACCTGGCTCGGCGAGTCTTCATATCGTCGACCTTCGCGGCAATGGTGCGGGGATCGTCGCCGTGCATCAGGTATGCGTCGCATTTTTGTGCGATGAGGTCTTTTGCCGTTTCCGATTCCCCGCCGGCGTAGAGCGTGGGGCGGGTCAGGCCGTCAGGAGCACGCGAATAGGCTCGCGAGGCCGCGGGCTTGGGCGAAAGCAGATTTCCGTCGACCGTGTAGAACGTCCCCTGGTGCGAGCTGTTCTGCTGGGACCAGCAACCCTCCAGTACGTCGAGCCACTCGGAGGTGCGGGCATAGCGGTCATCGTGTTCGTCGAAGGGTATGCCGTACTTGAGAGCCTCGTCACGCCACCAGGAGCTGACAACGTTCAGCGTCAAGCGGCCGTTGGAGATGCGATCGATGTTGGCAGCCTGCTTGGCGAGCAGCGCAGGGTTATGGAATGTAGGGCGGACGGCGACCATAATCTCAAGCTTGCGCGTGACAGCAGCAAGCGCGGCCGCGGTCGTCCAGGCATCGAGGGAAGGCGCTTCCGGGCCCTTGATGTCGTTGAGATTGAGCTCAGCGATGAGGGTGAGATCGTAGCCGAGGTCTTCGGCCTTCAAGGTGAGGTCGCGGACGTAGTCCCACGTGGCGGGCATGCCCTCGTCGTCAATGTTGCGAAGCCACCCACCGAAGACGGGGAGCCAAAAACCGTAGCGCATAAAAAGAGGGTACAGTGTCCAGCGCTCAAGAGACTTGGCCCGGCAAGAGCTGCTGCTCCCTGCCGGACCAGACCGTATTACCTGTGCGGCGGCTCCCAAGGCGTCGCGGCGGCGATGCCGTCGAGCTCAGCTTTCGCTTCCGGAGTGAGTTCGAGTGAGGCAGCCGCAAGGTTCTCGCGAAGATGACCGCGCGAAGAGGTGCCGGGGATGAGGCAGATGTTCGGCGCGTGATGCAGCAGCCAGGCCAGCGCGATCTGCATAGTCGTCGCATTCATCTCCCCAGCGGCCTTTGCCATGATCCCAGCCTGCAACGGCTTGAACCCGCCTAATGGGAAATACGGCATGTACGGCACACCTTCCTGGGCGAGCTGCTGGATGAAATCGTCATCGTCGCGGAAGGCAATGTTGTAGAGATTCTGCACGCACACAACAGGAGCAACCTTCTTGGCTGCCCCGTACTGCGCGGGCGTGACATTGCTAACGCCGAGATGCGCAATGAGCCCCTCTCGCTGCAGGTCGGCGAGGACGCTGAAAGGTTCTTCTATGTTCACCTGCGGGCCCATCACGCGCATGTTGACGACGTGGAGCTGATCCAGGCCCAGGTTGCGCAGGTTGTCATGAACGGCGGAGGTAAGCTCCTCGCGGGAAATCGCTTGGTGCCATGCTTTCGTCTCATCCCGACGCGCTCCAACCTTCGTGACGATCACAACGTCCCCGCCGTACGGGTGCAGCGCTTCTTTAATAATCTGGTTCGTGACGTGCGGCCCGTAGAAGTCGCTGGTGTCGATATGATCGACCCCGCTTTCGACCGCTTCTTGCAGCACGGCAATGGCTTCTTCGCGGTCGCGCGGCGGACCATACACGCCGGGGCCGGCCAGCTGCATGGCGCCGTAGCCCATGCGGCTTATGGTGAGGTCGGTACCGGGAAGGGTAAAGCTGCCCCCGAGTTCAGTTTGTGTTGTCATCGATTTCGCTCCTGTGAACGGGTCCGTGGTGGTGTCTGTCCGGGTCACATGTGGTTAGATGAAGTGGGTTCCCTGTCAGGAGTTCGCATTTGCCGACGCTTACGTCCATTGCCTTGCAGCCGCGCAAATCGCCTGTTCAGGCGCGGTCTACCGCGAGCGTAGACGCCATTCTTGAAGCCACTGTTCAGGTTTTGCTTGCTGTGGGCAAAGAGCGCTTGACGACAACGCGGGTCGCAACACGCGCAGGCGTCTCGGTGGGTACGCTCTACCAGTATTTTCCCAACAAAAGCGCGCTATTACAGGCCGCCCTGCGCAGGCATTTCGATCAGGTAAGAGAAGCGATTGAGACAACTTGCCTTGCGCGCCGTGGCGCATCGCTGACGGAGATGGCAACCGCGCTCGCGACCGCCTACATGCAAGCGAAGATGCACGATCCGCAGACCAGCGTCGCGCTCTACGCCGTCAGCTCCGATGTGGACGGGATCAAAATGGCGAAGCAGGTGGGCCTGGAGACGCACAGAGCGATCACGGCCATGCTGGCTTCAGCAAATCAGCCGCTGGTCAAGGATGCCCGGCTGGTAGCGTCCGCGATGCAGGGCGCGATGGCCGGCATCAGCCGCCGCCTTCTGGAATCCGAAGATCCCGTGCAGCTCCATGGCGTGCTGCGGGAAGAGCTGATAGCCATGCTCTGCGGTTATCTGGAGCGCTGTTCCCGCTAACGTGAGCGAGGCCTACTTGCCGCTGGCGACGAGCAGGAACCCATTCGGGGCCACGCGGCATACAGCATCTGCAGACTCGTGCCACTGCGTGCCGTCGGGATAGGTAATCTCGTTGACCTGCACCCATTGAACACCGGTAAGCTTTCCGGTATAAACGGTCGTCTTGCCGGCTGCTGGTGACACGTTGAAGCTTTCCGTAGAATCGGCGCCCGCCTGCTCGCCGGCCGGAATCACATGTTGGCCGGAGAGCCCATGGAGGGTAATCCTGGCTTGCGTGATGGTGTGTCCCGAGAAGCGGATGACATAGCCCTGCCCCGGGTGCTTCTCAGACGGGCTCACCCTTACCGTGGACCCTTCGCCTGCGTGACGCGCCTCCAAACCTACGGGACAGCCCTGACTTGCAGGGTTCTGCAGGACAACAGCGGGACTGGCAGCGGGTGTTTGAGCGAATACGGACGCAGTAAGCGCGAAGGAAGCGAGTAGCGGAACGAGGCGCATGGTGACCTCACGGTCGGAAGAATGTGAGACAAGCAGATGACTTCATCTGCTTGTCTCGGGCCCAATGTTACTAAAGACGGCGTGGCGTGCGAAAAGTCGCCGTGCCGTTCGGCGCTACGCAGGGCAGGAATGCGGGAACGGCTAGGACGAGACCTCGGCGACCAGCGCTTCCTGCTCTTCGTGCGACTTACCCGTAAACACGCTGGTTTCCAGGCCAGCTTCGGCTTCGAGCCAATCTACGAGTCTCGCGAACGGATCGAAGCCGATCACATTGGGCCCGTCGGCGACAAAGTTGGAGAGGGCGTTGGTGTCGTAGTAGTAGCGGTGCCCGTCCCGGGAGTCGGTGATGTACTCCACGCCGCCGATATCGATGCCGGAGTGCTTCATGATGAGCTCAACGTCAGCGATGGCATCTGCCGGAGGAGTGAAAGCCTCGACCGTGATGCCGGACTTGGGAGCATCGATGGCACACGCAGCACGGTTGAGATCTGCCCCGGCGGTGGTGCGGCAGATGTCGGCGGGGCAGAGATCAAAGGTCTCGCCGGTGATGTGGACCTTGATGGCATACAGGAATCTGCCGTTCAACACCTCGACGCGGACAATATGCGCGTCCTGCGCGGGGATGAACTCCTGAACGAGCGCAGTGGAATCCAGACCGAACTGCAGGGCCTCAGGGCTGTCGGCAGATTCCGCGATCGCGTGGCGAAGCTGGGAGGCGCCATCGAAACGCTTGACACCTGCACCGGAGCCGCCAATGTTGGGCTTGACCACGATGGGCCAACGCAGACCTTCGGCGGCAGGGAGCGCCTGCTCGGGGCGGTGGATGACGCGGGCTTTGGGGTAAGGCAGACCAAGCGAGTCCATCAGCACGAGCTGGCCGGCCTTGGAGAGCTCGGAACTGAAGGCCTTGAAGCCGTTCAGTACCTTGACGCCGCGGGCCTGCAAATGCTCAAGAAAGCCCAGGGTGTAGAAGATCTGGTCGCCATGATCGCGATTCCAGGCCGAGGGGCTCATGCGATTGAAGACAAGCGCATATTTTTCTTCAGGGTGGTCGGCGGGGTCGTAAAAGTGGTCGGGGGCGAACAACTTTAAGTAGGAGGTTCCCCGCCGGTCGAGCTCGGCGAAGAGGGGCTTGAACCAGTGCGGCTGTTCGTAATAAATCGCGATCGGAAGTTGTTTGGCCATGGCGTTTGTCCAGAATATGACGCTTCTGCCAGCCGTGGCGACGCAAAGCCCCGCCGGTTGGGCGCCAGAAGCTCAGAACTTGCAAGCAGATCGAGCGTTGAAAGGCGGACTCTCCCGCGATCCGTCGCGAGCGTGGAAAGTCCTATTGCCGCAGGTGCTTGATCAATTGCGTCGGGTGGATGGGCTTGGGTAAAAGCTCAAAATCGTGGCCGCGGGCACGGGCGCGCGCCAGAATTTCGACGGTAGCGGCCTGGCCGCTGAACAGGACGATCCGTGTATCCGGGCAGAGTTCGCGGATGCGAATGGCTGCTTCGACACCGTCGACGTGGGGCATCATGACGTCGGAAAGAACGAGTTCGGGACAGTGCCGCTCAGCGATCTGGATGGCCTGCGAACCGGAGTAGGCGGCTTCTGCAATGAATCCGTTACGGTTGAGAATTTGGACGATGGTATCGGCAATCAGAGTCTCATCGTCAACGACAAGAATCCGAGGTGCCGGATTCTCCTGGTCGGCTCCGTTGGAGGAGTTTGGGCCGGGCTGGGACTTCAGCGGATTGGCTTCACTGAACAAGAGGTAAGGATTCATTCTCAGGCCTGATAAACGCGGGCGACGGTGCCTTCGCAGAGCCTGTCGACGCGTTATGGAAGATGAGAACCGCGACGTGCGAGCAGATTCTCGTGCACTCCATGCGAAGTCTACTGGAGAATGGGCGACGTCGGGGAATCAAAAAGCGGCGAAGCGCCAGTTCGGGGAAAATAGACCCGAAACACCGTGCCTGCGGGCGGTTCGGTCCGGGAGCGGAAGCACACGGTACCGCCATGTTTTTCGACCATGCCGCGAGTGACCCAAAGGCCCAGGCCCGTACCGCGGGACTGCTTGGTCGTGACAAAGGGCGTGAATAACCGGTGGCGCACATGCTTGGGTATGCCGCTCCCCTGGTCGGAAATCATCACGGAAACCCCATGATTTCCATCGCGATGGCGATGTCTTCCCCGAATCCGTATGGAACCCCCCGTGGCCGGCGAAGCATCGATGGCATTGACAAGGAGGTTGGATACCACCTGACGAATCTCGCCCTGCAGGCCCACGATGCTCAGCCCAGGGTCCAAATCAAGCACGCAATGCAGCCGCTTGCCCATGAGTTTGCGATTGAAAAGATCGACGACGGCCTGCAGCAGGTCGTTGAGATCGATCGCGACAGGGCGTGTCGTATCGCGATAGAAACCCAGCGTTTGCTGCGCAATCTGCGCGACCCGCGCGAGCTCGTTGTCCGCAATGTCCAGCATGCGCTGCACAGGGGCAGGCGTGCCCTGGTCGGTCTTGGCGAGGTAAATCAGGTTGGTGACAGCTTCGAGCGGATTGTTGATCTCGTGCGCTATCGTAGCGGCCAGCCTGCCAGTAGCGGCAATCTTCTCGCTTTGCAGGAGAGAGCTTTCCTGACTCTTGCGCAAGGTCACGTCCTGGGCCGTGCCGATCATGCCTTTCACCTGAGAGGAGTCGTCCAGAGTGGTGTTCCCAACTACCGCGACCCAGCGCTCACACCCATCGTCCAACTTGACGCGGTACTCCGCCGTGTACTGTCCCCCGCTTTGCAAAACCTTGTTCCAGTCGCCCGTGGCATGGTCCAGGTCTTCGTGCACGATTCGGCCGAGAAAGTCCGCTCGCGGAAGAGGCGTATTCGCGGACAGGTTAAAGATTTCGGAGGCGCGTTCATCCAGGTCGACCAGGCCCGTTTCAGCACTCCAGTTCCAGGTTCCAAGTTGCGCGGCATCCAGCGCCTGACGAAGACGGCGTTCAATGGCGCGCTGCTCGGTCCGTGCAGCGTCGGCAAGGGCGACCTCCCGTTGAAGACTCTCTGTAAGGCGCGCATTTTCGATCGCGACGGCGGCCTGGGAGGCAATTGTGGCGACGAGCGATTCGGCAGCAGACTCAAAAACGCCCGCGTCGGAATGCCCGTAAAGCAATGCGCCCAGCACTTCTCCACCCCTGCTGCGAACGGGTACAGCCAGGTAGCTGCGCACAGGAACGTGACCGGCGGGCATTCCGGCCAGGGGTGAATTGCGTCCATAGCGCGGGTCAGCGGTGATGTCGTGGGCCCGCACGATGGAGTCGCCATAGAACGTAGGCTCGAAAACCGAGGTGGGCCGCGGCATGGGAAAACCCTGAAACGCCCGGGGATCGATGCCCGCTATTTTGTAGAGCTGGTAGGGCTCGCCGTCAGGCCCCAGGTTGTTGTAAAAGAAGGCACCGAAAGCGGCCCCGCTCAGAGCGAGCCCGGCATCGAGCGAAGCCTGAACAATGACGTCCAGACTGCGCTCGGAACTCAGCAGTAAGCCCGTGTCGATCAAGAGGCGCAACCGACCCTCAAGACGGGCGGCTGCGTTTTCATCGGCCATCGGATGGAAAGATCGTGCACCCATCGCAGTCAATAGGATGCCAAGTGCCGAATGGGCGTTTAGGTACCGAAAACGAGGCGCAAACTCAGTCCGCCGGTCCGGGGCGCGATCACAGACACTGCTTTCATGCTAAAGGCCGAAGTGAAAGCTGACACCGGCTCCGAGACGAAGGCTGTTCTGGACGTTGGTGCCCCCATTCGGCAGCTGGTTGCGCACATACTCCAGCTCGATGGGCCGCAGGTCGAAGCGGTCGTTGAAATGCAGGTTTACCCCGGTACCCCCAAGGTAGGTCAGCGCGGAAGCGTGGTCCTGGATCGTTCCATTCACGGGGTAAGCCCCGGAGGTGGCAATCACATACCCCGCCTTTCCCTCGACAAACACGCCGCCCTTGCGGTTGATGGCGGTCGGGGTAATGTGGCCGAAGTTCCAGGTATAGCGGGGACCGGCCATCAGCGAAATCTGCTCCACATCCAGCGAACCGCGCAGGTTCACGGTGGACAAACCCGTGCCGCTGACCACTATCCCCAGCCCGCGGGCAAAGGAGTACGCAAAATCGACTTTGGCGCCCCGCAGCATGAAATACGGATTCGTGCCGGAACCCACAAACTTGGTGCGCTCCTGAAGATAAGTAAAGCCGAGATCGGCAGGCACCTGCGCGTGCAGTCTCCCTGCCGTGGGTAGAACGCCCAGGGCAAAGCCAATGAGGGCGCGGCACATGATTGCGCAGTTTCGCTTCGGTGTGGGAACCGACGGCGTCTTGGGATGAAGTAGAGGCAAGGACGAAGTCTCGGGGCTACGGTGCGGTGAGATTGACGGTTTGCGAGTGGGAAAGCATGCTGCCGGCTGTGGCAGTCACGGTGATGGTGTAGACGTGCTGCCCCGTGCCGCCTGTGCTGCCTGTCGTGCCGGTGCTGCCGGTCGATCCTGTGGTGCCGGTAGATCCTGTGGTGCCGGAACCGCCTGCGACTCCAGTGCTGCCGGTCGTTCCGCTGGTGCCGGTAGTTCCCGTGCTTCCGGACGAGCCTGTAGCCCCGGAAGACCCGCTGCTGCCGGTGCTGCCGGAAGGTCCAGAGCTCCCCGTTGTCCCCGTGCTGCCGCCAGATCCGGAAGCGCCTGTGCTGCCGCTAGCTCCCACGGTGCCGGTCGCACCGGAAGACCCTGTCGAACCCGTTGAACCTGCACTGCCCGACGACCCGGTGCTGCCCGTTGCGCCCGTGACTCCGGTAGATCCGGTGGCTCCGGTGCTTCCGGTGCTTCCGGTGCTCCCACTAGCGCCTGTGCTGCCCGTCGAACCCGTGGTGCCGGATGATCCGGTTGTTCCAGTGCTGCCGGTTTGTCCGCTAGAGCCTGAAGAGCCCGGATCACCGGTCGCGCCGGTTGCTCCTGTGGCCTGCGGATCGTAATACCCGCTGGATGCGGTCGCAAGGCAGCCGGTCAGGAAGCTGGCGCCTGCGCCAAGAGTTACTGCGGCAACGACGGCGAGGAGACCCGGCACCTTCCGGCGGCGCAAACAGAGCGGGGTCAGCAGAAGAAGTGTCGCCAAACCCACTGCGGAGCCGAGCGACGCCGGGCGCCCCACGAAGAACAAATCCCGACGATCGGGCCGGAGGCTGGAGGTCGTCGCGGGCTCGGTGACGGTGAGCGTCAGCGGCGAAACGCCGGCTCCCGTCGCGAGTTGCGAGGGGGTGAGAACGTAGTTGTCCCCCGTAGGGAGACCAGTGACCGTGAAGGTGACCCCTGCAGGCAAACTGGCGGCCCCCACGGGGGTAAGCACCAGGAAGTAGTTCGCGGACGCGCCCGGTCCCGTGATGGTTCCCGTGGTTGGGGCGCCTTGCGCGATGGCGAGGGTGAAATCGACGACCGTAAGGGTGGTCGTCGCTGTCGCGCCCAGAAATTTACTGTCGCCTGTGTACACAGCCGAAAGCAGATGCGGTCCGGGCTGGGCGAACGTCGCGGTGTAGGTGGCGGATCCGCTGGAGAGGCCGGCCGAGCCAAGGACCGTGGTGCCGTCCAGAAACTCCACCGTACCGGTGGGCGTGGCGGAGGTCAGCGTACTGTTACCGGACGCGAAACTGATCGACAAAGTGACCGTGCCGCCGGCCAGCACGGGATTCGGCGTGGCCGTGAACGTGGAGGCGACCGCCTGTTGAATCACCTGTACCGGATTGCTTGTGCCGGTGTAGGCGTTATCGGCCACGCTGACGTAGAAGGTGCCGAGGCTGCCGAAGGTGATGCCTGAACCAGGGGCCGAAAACGTGTGCGTTCCCTGATCCGTCGCGGTGAAAGTATAGCCGGTGCCGAACAGAAACGTGGCGAGGGGATCGGTGGCGGTGAAGACAATATGGCCGAGATACCCGGTATAAACCGCACCGGTGTTGTCGATCGCAGTCACGGTCACGCTGACGGCGGTGCCGATCGTTGTGACCGCAGGCGTGACGGTCACCACAAAATGATCAATCCTGGATAAACCAATCCCGTTCAGATACAAAGTGAGGTTCGTCGGCAGGCCGCCGCCAACCGCTCCGCCCGCAATGGTCGCGGTGGAGGGGTTCTGGCCGGTATTCAAAGGCGTAAACGAAAGCAGGTAGCTGCAGATTGCATCCACGCCGAGTTGGTTGCTCGCTGACGCCGGCTGAGCCGCGCCGATTACCGGGCAAGTCGTGCCTGTCGTTGCGAGATTGTAAGAAACCCCGCTCTGACTCGGATTGGTGCCCCCGGTGGGCGTCTCGAATTGCAGCGGGGCGTTGCCGCCATCAGAAATGGTGATCGCGAGATTTCCGTCTGTCGCATCCAGCGAGCCTACCTGGGTGGCCGTGGGATACCTGTAGCTTGCGGCGTTGCGATGAACAGTAATCAGACCGGCGTTGATGTCCGTGAGGATGAGGTCGCCGGAGTCGGTTAGCGTAACGCCCGCGGGCTGGGTTATCGTGACACCCTGCACATCAAGAACTGTCCCCTGCCCTGCGGCCGAAATGCTGACGAACCGGGTATTACCCGCATCGGCAACCGTCAGGGTCCCGCTAGGACTGATTGCCAGCCCCATGGGCGAAGACAGCGTAAGCCCCGAGACGGCGACCGGCGCAGCCTGCCCGTTGGACAGGGAGAACTGCACGATGCGGTTATTGCCCGCGTCGGCGATAAAGAGGTTGTGGTTGAGATCAACGGCCAAACCGGCGGGGCTCTGCAGCGGAACCGCCAGCCCGGTAAGCGTGAGAGCCGAGGCGGAACTCTGGTCCATCGCGACCCGCACGATGGTGTTGTTCCCGGCGTCGGAGATGTAGAGATACCCGCTTCCGTCGACGGCCAGACCTGTGGGCGTCATCAACGTAACCCCGGGGGTCTGCAGGGGCTGCAGTGTGCCTCCGGGTTGCAGAAAATAGACCGTGTGCTGCCCTGGCGACGACACAAACACGGTTCCGTAGCCGTTTATGGCCAACGACGATTGATCGGTGCCACTCACTGTGCCCGGCACCGTTGCCGTGCCGTTGGGTGCAATCTCCAGGAGACGGCTATTGGTGATGTCATTCACGTAGAGATTGCCGCTGCCGTCGAGAACCGAGCCGGTCGGCAGGAAGGTGGAAGGACTTGGTCCGGAAACGCTGGTTGTAATGCTGGCCGACAAGGGCGAGGTCAGCAGCATCAGGGGACCTTGACCGATGCCGCGGAGGGGAACGTTATTGACGATGGCGCCGCTGTTGTCGGTAAGCGAGAGCCACCCCTTTCGCAGGCCAATTTGCGAAGGCGTGAACTGCAGCGTGATGAGGCAGGTCTCCGGAGGTGCTTGTTCGCCCACGCAATCCTGCTGGACCAGCGTGAAGTCCAGATTCTGAGCGCCCTCGGTCACGACGGCTACCCCGGAAATATTCGTGGGCACCGTAGCGTTGAAATTCAGGCTGATCTTGCCGGAGGAGATCCCTACCGGCGAGGAACCGAAATCCACAGGGCCGCCCTGCTCCAGGCTTTGACCTTTCAGAGTCTGCGGAACGAAAGCAACGAACAGCACAAGAAGCACAAGCAGCCATCGGAGGTCGCACCCGGTCGCCAAGGGTTGGCGGCAGCGAAGATGGACATTCTTGAATGGCATTGCTTTCCTTCTCTCGCGGCTCTGCCGGGCAACGGCAAAGGGGCAAGCTTTGTGAACCCAAATACTGTTTGTCTTTACGACTCACAGCGGGGATTACCTCACCGGAGGTCCCTGTTTGCACTATGCCGCTGCCCGGGTGGAGGTGGCATACAACTTCCAGCGCGTTTGCGGAAACTTGAGGGTTACTTTCGTCACGGGACTCTGGTCACACGGCGCTGAAAACACCGAAGGGAGGGCATTCTCGGGGAGGGTTCGGGTGCTACCATGCCCCCAACGGACCGTCGGCGGTGAGTGCAAACTCCTGTAGGGCGCTGACGCAAAGATCGACAGGGAGTGGATTTTCGATGGCAGAGCGGGATTGGGTTAGGCCCGGAGCGCCCACAGAAGCGCCGGGCACAGCGTGGGGAGGACGGACGCCGGCGCATTTTGAACTGCGGCCGCTTTCGCTGGGCGAAGTTCTGGACCGCACCTTTGCGCTGTACCGGTCGCGATTCTGGTTGTTTGCCGGCATTTCCATGATCGCCGCAAGCGTCAACGTGGTGGGTCAGGCCGTTTCTCTCGCAGCTGCGCAAAGGCTGGTCAACCATGCGGTGCTTGCGCCGGCGCCGACGACTGCGGCGGCGATCCTCAACCTGCGTGCGACCGGCGCGGCCCAGCTCCCTGCCTACGGGGTGATGCTGGTGTTCGTGCTGGTCTCGGCGGTAACCCAGGCCGCCACCGCGCTGGCGCTGACACAGGTCTATCTGAGCCGCCCTACAAGCGTGAAGGCAGCGCTCACCGCCGTAGGACGGCGCTGGTACCGGTGGATCGGTATCGCCTTATGGCAAGCGTGGAGCATGCTCTGGGTTCCCGTGGTCACGCTGATTCCTGCCGTGCTGCTGCTGGGTTTTGGCGCACGTTCCGGCAATGTGGGGCTGGATGTCATTGGAGGCATCCTTGCCTTTCTGGCTATCCTGGCCGGATTTCCGGTAGGCGTGATCCTCTACCTGCGTAACGCCCTTGCCGTGCCTGCCGCGGTGACAGAAGGCCTGACGATCCGCCCGGCGATGCGCCGCAGCAAAGTTTTAGCAGCCGGCAGCAAGGGCCGGATCTTCGTCGTTCTGCTGATCGCCGGATGTCTTCTGGAGGTTGTTGCCGTCCTGCAGAGTCCGGTCGCGATGCTGATGGTTCTGGCGCCGCACCAGCAGCACTATCTGGCAAGAGCCATCGCTCTTCTGGTCACCTTTGTCGGGCATACCGTCGTGGCGCCGGTTGCGCTCATCGGGCTGACGCTGATGTACTTCGATCAACGGGTGCGCAAGGAAGCCCTCGATTTGGAGTTACTGCTGGAAAACGCCCGCGACACCGGTACAGCGGCACCGGCAGCAGCTATCGAGCCTGCGGCGCCGGAGGGCTATGCGCCGCTGTCCTAGGAGCACTTTTCTAAGCGCGATCGGGGCTTTTTTTCTGCTTGGGGCAGGGTTCCCAGGCCACGGAGACGCCTGGGCGGAGTCGGTCAAGACTGTCCCAGGGAGCACCTTCGCTCAGCAACTCGCCAGCCTCCAGCAGCTTGTGACCGCCTGCGCGGCCAACGCCGCCGCCTGTGACAGTAGCGCACTGCCCGACTCCGAACAGGTTGGCGATGCGGGGGGGAACTTTCGCGTGAGCTGGGGGTGGCTTCGGCAGGACATTTCCGCCGGCAAGACAGGCAAGCCGGTCGACAGAGCGGCAAAGATGAAAGCCGCACAGTCCCACTTAGCCGTGCTGGCGAAGCAGGCGGAGGCGGGCCAGGCGGCTTCCCCGGCCGAGTTCCAAAGAGCCCGCAAAGCGGCTGACGCTGTCTTGGCGCGCCCGGAATTTCGTAGCTCCGTAGAGGGTCCCACATGGACAGAACGGCAGCTCGCCAAAATGCAGGACTGGCTGCTCCGGCTGTTCACCGGAATGGACAGGGTTGGCCGGCGGGCGCCTTGGCTTGCACCCCTTATCGAGTGGGGTTGTTTCGCGTTGGCGGTCGCCGGCCTGCTCTGGTTTGTGCGCCAGAACCTGGCAAGGCAGGCGCTGCGTATCGCGTTAAGTGAAGGCGTCGCGCTTGCCGGCCGCGGCGAACGCGACGTGACAGACTGGGCCCGAATGGCCGAGGAACGCGCGGCGGCAGGGGATTGGCGCGAGGCCGTGCATTGCCTCTACTGGTCCTCCATCGCCCTGATGGAGAGCCGCCGGGCCTGGCGGCCGAACACCACCCGGACGCCCCGCGAGTACGTGCGGCTGCTGAAGCCCGGCACCGACTCCCACAGGATCCTGCGGGAGTTGACACGCAGCTTTGAACGAGTCTGGTACGGCCATTCTGCTGCCGATGAAGCGCAGTACCGTGCGGCGCTGGCGAGCCTCCGCGCTCTGGAGGCAGTCAAACCTGAGCGCGCGGTGGCTACGGAGCGCGAAACGGGTGCCGCTACGCCCGCGATGGGGGAAGCGTAGTGGCCTCGGGGAGCGCGGCGAAGAGCGGTGCCGCCGGATCGCTCCTTGATCGTCGGCTCATGCTTTGGCTGGGTGGTGTTGTGCTGCTGATCATTGTCGTCGTGAGTGTGATTGCGCCGGCCACCGGGAACATCGACAGCCGGCCTTCCAGTTACAACACCGCGCCCGGCGGCGCGAAAGCCGCATATCTCTTGCTGGAGAGTCTGGGCCGCCCGGTCACGCGATGGGATCAGCCGCTGGATGAACTGAGTTCGATGGAAGCTTCACAGACCACCCTTCTCCTCGCTGAGCCAATGTACACGGCACTGGAGAAGGACCGCCTCGCGGCTGCAGTAAAGGCCTTCCTGGAGCGCGGTGGCCGCGTAGTCACGACCGGAGCGGATGGGGCGCTGCTGATCCCCCGCGGAGCTGTGAAAGAGAGCCGGCGCTTCGGCAACTTGTGTTACACGGAACCGGAAGGCCCCGGTCCGCTCGCCCGTGCAGGACAGGTCGAGATGCACGACGTTGTGCGCTGGAGCGACGAGGGCTCAGACGTTTTTGTAGAGCAGCGCTGCGGCCCGGATGCCGTGGTGGTCCACGTGCCCGTTGGTCGAGGCGAGGCGATCTGGTGGAGCTCCGCCACGCCGCTCACCAATGCCGAGCTTCACAATGATGCCGATTTGAAGCTCCTGCTCGCGAGCCTTGGCAACAGTCGCCGGATTCTCTTCGACGAATCCTTACAACAAACGACGCGAACCCAGTGGAGTGCGACCCGCGGGTTGCCCCTGCGCTCCCTGCTCGGGCAGGCAGCGCTGATCTTTGCGCTGCTCGTCTTTTCCTTCAGCAGAAGACGAGGACCGGTACGGCTGCCCGCATCTGTACCGCGCTCGTCTCCGCTGGAATTTGCCGTGAGCATGGGCGATCTGTACGAAAAGGCGGGAGCAACGGGTGCGGCAACCGAGGCGGCACGGCGCAGGCTGGAACGCACTCTGGTGCGCGAGGGCGGGCTGCCGCAACGAACCGTCGGGGCCGGACCTGATGCCATGGTCGCGGCACTGGAGAAGCGCTTTGGCGGGGTTTGGAAAAGCGTCGGCGAGCATCTGCGCGAGGCCGCGCTAGCCGCCGATGTCAATCCGAAAGCCGCCAGCGCGCTCAGGCTCGTGCACGCGCTCGGCGAAGACGCAGCCCGGGTGCGCCGGGCAGCGGGGCCGGCCGGCAAGGAAGCGGCTGGCACTCTGGTTTCGGCATCGGATAAGGAGAATCTGGCCGAGGTCCGCGGATGAAAGTGCGTGCGGGACGGTGGAGTAACGAGAGTTGTTTCCCTCGCGCGTATCCGTTTACATACAGTAGGTAAACATCGGTTGAGCGAGGAATGATGGTGAACGGAACAGGGACAGGTTTGGGTGTAAGCGCGGCTGAGGAAGTTTTTCGCCGCGGGGGAACGGAGATCGGGCGAGTGATCGCCGGTCAGGACGAAGTCGTCGCGCAGGCGCTCGCGACGGTGCTATGCGGCGGCCACGCACTCATTGAGGGCGTACCCGGTGTGGCGAAAACGCTCACGGTGAAGACCCTGGCCCGGTTTCTGGGGCTCGACTTCCGGCGCGTGCAGGGCACCCCCGACATGATGCCCGCCGACATCCTCGGCACTACGGTCTTTACCCCCGGATTCCAGGACCGCCCAGCGGAGTTTCGCTTTCATCCCGGGCCGGTGTTCACGCAATTTCTGCTGGCCGATGAAGTGAACCGCATGCCCCCACGCACGCAGGCAGCGCTGCTGGAATCCATGGAAGAACGCCAGGTGACTGCCGATGGCGAGCGACACGTGCTGGACGGATATTTCACCGTCTTCGCCACGCAGAATCCAGTGGAGTTCGAAGGCACCTATCCTCTGCCCGAAGCGCAACTGGATCGTTTCCTGCTCAAAATCGCTATCGGCTATCCCACCGCCGCCGACGAGCGCACCATCCTCGAGCGGCATCATGCCGTTCTGGAGCCCACAGGCCTGGCCGATGCCGCTCTCGAGTCCATGCCTGGAGATCTGCTGGCGCAGGCAAGGCGTGAAATCCGCAGCGTCGGCGTTGAGCCCGCGATCTTTGAATACATTCTCAGCGTCGTTCGCCGCACCCGCGAGTGGCCCGCGATTTCGCTGGGCGCCAGCCCCCGCGCCAGCACCTCCCTGCTTCTGGTGGCCAAGGCCTACGCCGCCCGCGAGGGCCGGGACTTTGTTGTACCCGACGACGTGAAAGAAGCGGCCATCCCCGTGCTGCGTCATCGCCTCGTGCTGCGGCCTGAAGCCGAGTTGGAAGGGCTGGATCCGGACAGGGTGGTACGCGAGGTGCTGCAAGCCACACCGGTGCCTAAATAAGCGTATGCAGACGCTGATTCCTGCGCCGGAACACGGAAAAGCACAGCCGCTGGGACGCACAGGCCGTTGGTTCGGTTTCGGGCTCACCCCGCGCTCGCTCTGGCTTGTGATCGCCGGGACAGCGCTCGCACTTCCGGCGTTCTGGCGGCCTCGGCTGCTGTGGCTTATGGCCGCTTGGGACGCCTTGCTGCTCCTGCTGGTTCTCTGGGATGCCCTGCAATTGCCCCGGCCGCGGAACTTCACGGTAACCCGAACCTTCATGGACTCACCCGAACTCGGTGTGCCCACGCGGATTCGGCTTGCCCTTGAGAGCGAAGCGGAGCAGGTCCTCGATCTTCGCGTGACAGATGATCTTCATCCATCGTTGGTGGGGGTACCTGAGACGCGACAGGTGGAAGTTTTCCCGCGTGAGCCTGCCGAACTCGCTCTCACCGTCTGGCCCAGAGAGCGCGGAGAGTTCACGCTCGGTCTTGTTTTTCTTCGTTGGCGAGGCGCCCTGGGCCTGGCCGAACGCTGGGGCGCAGCCAACATCTCGCAGCGGGTGCGCGTGTACCCCGCCCATGAGCAGGCACGGGGTGACACTGACTTCTTCCTGATGCGGGCGCGGCAGATGGAGCGGCAACGCCGTCAGCAGCGCCTGCGCGGCGGTGGGCGTGAGTTTGAATCCCTGCGCGAGTACCAGCCCGGCGACGAACTGCGGGCTGTGAGCTGGACCGCGACCGCACGGCGAGGCAAGGTCGTCACGCGGCAGTTCATGGCAGAGCGTAGCCAGCAGGTCTGGGCAGTTCTCGATGCCGGACGGCTGTCCCGCACCGCTTTCGAATTGCAACGCCGCGACAGCCCCTTGTTTGTCGGTGAAACTGAAGCCGAGCGCGACGAAGCATACCGGCTCACCGTTACCCAACTCGACCAGGCAGCTACCGCCGCGACGATGCTGGCGCAGGTCGTCGGGCAGTCGGGAGACAAATTCGGCATGCTGGCCTATGGCACAGGCATTCAGCAGGTGCTCCCCCCCGGCGCCGGGCCAAATCACCTTCGTTTGTTGATCGACCTCCTAAGCGCAACCCGTAGCGAGCCCTCTGAAAGCGACGCCTTGCTCGCAGTGGCGCGCCTGAAGCAGCTGCAGCGACGTCGCGGACTGATGGTGTGGATCACGGAGCTGACCGACACCGCAGGGCGCTCCGCACTGGTCACCGCTGCAGCAGAACTCGCGAAGCGGCACCTGGTTGTGCTCGTCCTGCTCAAACATCCGGAGTTGAACGCGCTCGCAAATGATGTTCCCGCAGACCGCGCGGCCATGTTTCACGCCGCTGCCGCAACCGAGATGGAAGAACGCCGCCGGGAAACGATCGCGCAACTGGAGCATCAAGGCGTGCTCATCGTGGAAGCGACGGCAGAGCAAGTCGGCGTGCGCGCGGTCAGCGAATATCTGGAGGTGAAGGCGCGGGGGCTGCTCTAATGCCTCCGCCCCTGCAGCCGTCGGCTCGAATGCGCGTGGCGCCTGCACTCAATCGCGCTGCGGGGAAGCCGCCGAATGGCTCGGCGCCGCACTTTCCGCAGGGTGCACCAGCGTGCGGCCACCCTCGCTCCACCACACCACCAACCCCGTAAACAGCACCGCCCCAACGGCGCATTTGACCGCAACATACCCATGAATCGGCGAAAGAAAGCCCTCAAAGCTCCCCGCAATGATCAGCAGCGGAATCGTCGCAGACACAAGCTGCACCGCCTCCGCGCCGGCCTTTGCCACGGAATCACGCCGCCGCAACTGCCCCGGGAAAAGAATGCCCGCGCCGACCCGCAGTCCCGCCGCCCCCGCCAGCATGATGGACGGGATCTCCAGTGCGCCATGCGAAACCATGAACGCCAGCAGGCTGCCTGCCATCTTGTGCTGCGCGCAGCAGGCCAGCACCGTGCCGATCTGCAAACCGTTATTGAACAGCAGAAACAGCGTTCCCAGCCCAGCCGTGATGCCCGCGGCGAACGTCAGAAAGCAGACCGTGATGTTGTTTGTCATGATGCCGCTAGCAGACTGCGGCTTCGCGCTCAGCACGGCATCGGTCCACATCTGGTGATGGTTGATCTTGTCCATCATCCCCGGGCCCAGCATCAGCGCGGCAAAATCCGGCCGCAGGATCTGGATCAGCATGCCCAACCCGAAGGTCCCCAGAAAAACCGCCGTCGCCAGCCAGATGTAAGGCAGCATACGACGCAGCAGCCGCGGATAGCTGTGGGCCAGAAAATTCCATAAACTCCAGAACGAAATGCGACGTCCGGAGTAGACAAAATTGTGCGCTCGGCCTACCAGCCGGTTCAGGTACAGTTCCAGCGAGCGCGAGGACGGATCAGCCCGCACCGCCGAGAGATCAGCAGCCGCTTGACGGTAAAGCAGCCCCAATTCCCGCAACTCAGCCCTTGGCAGCGTCTTGATGCCGTCCGTGCGCACCTGCTCCAGCAGCGCTTCCAGCCGGGACCAGTTATTCTTCCTTTGTTCTATCCAGAGATTGGTGATCATGAGCAGCAGCTTTGAGCGGCGCGGTTATGCCGACCAGCTTAGCATCGAGACCCCTGAACAGGTCGCGCTGGAGTTCCCCGTAGCCGGCCTCGGCAGCCGCTTTGTGGCGCTTCTGCTCGACCACATTCTCCAGTTTGGCGCGCTGTTTGTCCTGTTGCTGGTCTTCATTGCCGTGATGGCCGCGGCCGGCGAACACGCGGAAGACAAGCTCAGCGGCAAATGGTTCATCGCCGGATTCATTTTCGTTGTTTTCCTCATCATTTGGGGCTACTTTGCCCTTTTCGAGGCTCTCTGGCACGGCCAGACCCCAGGAAAACGCGTGATGAAGATCCGCGTCATCAAGGACACCGGCCGCCAGATCACCCTGTTTGAGTCCCTGGCTCGCAATCTTCTGCGCTTCGTCGACTACATGCCGAGCCTCTACCTTGCCGGCGTGATCACGATGATCTGCAACAAGCGCAATAAGCGGCTCGGCGACCTGGCCGCCGGCACCCTCGTCGTGCACGAACGCGC
>CAXUDN010000007.1:0-29614 GCA_964249715.1 uncultured Acidobacteriaceae bacterium | reverse complement strand
GCAATAAGCGGCTCGGCGACCTGGCCGCCGGCACCCTCGTCGTGCACGAACGCGCAGACGACCAGCCCCTGCTCTGGACCGGCACGTCCCAGCGCGCACCGGGGCTTTTCTCCCCGAACGCTACCCTGACGCCTCTGGAACCCTGGCGCCCACCGGCAGCCGCCGAGCCCCTTTTTGCGCCGGATGCCGTCGCGCGGCTCACTCAGCACGATCTCGTCGTGGTCGAAGCCTTCTTTGCACGCGCTCTCGATTTACCGCTCGAAACCCGCGCCGCCATGGCCTACCGCATTCTCGGCGAGATGTCCGCCAAGATGACTGTTGCCCCTCCCGAGGGGAATCCGGAACGCGCGCTGGAATCCTTGGCCGTTCAAATGCGCGGACAGGGGCGGCGCTTCTGAACGGAGGGAGGCGCTCTGCCACAAGGTGCAGTAACAGCAGTGAAAACTAGACCCGGGACAACAACCCGGAGGCTTTGGTTAGCCCGGCCGACCTCTCGCTTCCAGCCGGCAGGCCAAAGCTTTCGCCCTCCCCCAGCGGGTGCACCTTTTCCCTCAGGCCAGCCTTGCCCGCCGCCGTCAGCAGCCGCGGCAGTGGCTCGGTCATCGGCTCACGACCCAGCCGGAACGTGTTGAAATGCATGGGAATCATCGTCTCGGCGCGCAAATCCATGAATGCCTGCAGGGCTTCTTCGGGGCTTGTGTGCACCGCACGGTAGCTGTCCGGGTAATAGGCTCCTATCGGCAATAAAGCGACCTCCGGATGCAAACGATTCGCAATCTCATGGAAGCCGCTGAAATACGCCGTATCACCAGAGTGGTACAGCGTGGGCATGCCTTCCGCCTGCAGCGTGTAGCCGCCAAAACCGCGGTACGTGTCTTTGAACATGCGGGCGCCCCAGTGCTGGCACGGGGTGGCCGTAATGGTGAGCGGCCCAAGGGTGGTGTCTTCCCACCAGCGCAGTTCGATGACCTCGCTGAAACCTAAATCCCGTACCAGATCCGAGACCCCATTCGGCACAATCGCAACAGGAGCGGGTTCCCGCCGCCGACGCATCTCGCGGCAGATTGCGCGCAACGAAGGCCGGTTCAAATGATCCATATGCGCGTGCGTCAGCAGCACGGCGTGAATACGGGGCAGGTCGCGCACCCGCACCCCCGGACGCCTTTGGCGCCGCAGCACCACCAACCGCTTCGCAAATACGGGGTCGACCAGGATGCCGAGCCCAGCAGCCTGCAGCAGAAACGAAGAATGTCCAATAAAGGTCACCGCCGTCTCATGCGGCGCAACCTTTGGCGGCAGCACCGGTTGCCCCTCCATGGGGCGGGCGTGCGACTCGCGCACCAGGCGCAAGAGCTGCCGGATCTTGGTTGAGCGCCAGGATCGGTGTTTTTTCATGCGCCGTGGCCCTTCTTTCCTTGGGTAAGGATGCTTTGGGGCGGAAGAAAGAAGCGAATTTCCTCGCGATCTCTGACTGCTGGCGCTCTAGAATCCCAACCGGAGGACGCAACGGCTGCATCTGAACCTCCAGTACACTGCCGGGGCCTCACCGCCGGCCGGAGACGACCAGGTATGCCAGACAGATTCGACCTGCCCGCCGCACCGGCAACCAGCTCCGCTGGGGCTCCGCGCGACACCAAGGACCATACGCCCACCCATCTTCCGCCGGAAGCGCGCCACGTCTGGTCGCGCGTCTCCCATTCCCCTCTCAGTAATTTATGGGATTTCGAGGGAGCCTCGCCTTGGATCGTGATGAAGCGCTCCGGAAAGGCTTTCATAGACGACAATCTCGTCTCCCGCGCCGCTGAACTAGGCTACTATTTCCTGTTTGCGCTCTTTCCCATGCTGCTCAGCGCGTCCAGCATTCTCGGTCTCGTCGCCAAAAAGGCGAGCACCGTTTACATAGGCCTGCTGAATTACCTCGCCATCGTGATACCGCACACCGCGTTTCAGATGGTCATTGAAACCTTTAACCAGACTGCGGCAGCCGCTACCGGCGGAAAATTCATCTTTGGTCTGGCGGCTGCCCTTTGGTCGGCCAGTGTAGGCTTCGCTGCCATTCAGGACACAGCCAACATCGTCTACAAGGTCAAGGAGACTCGCCCTTATTGGAAAGCCAAGCTGCAGGCAATTGGCGTCACAATTTTGCTGATCCTCGTCATCACCTCAGCCCTGTTTGTGATGCTGGCCGCCGACTACCTCGTTCGCCGCACGAAGGACTTCACCCGCAACCATGCCATTGCAAGTGTCGAGGTACTTCTGATCCATGCGGTCGCTTGGATCTGTGTCCTCGCGCTTCTCATGATGCTCTTCGCACTGATTTATTACTTCGCGCCGGACGTTACGAACAAGAAATGGCACTGGTTGACGCCGGGAGCCGCTATCGGCATTCTGGGCTGGCTTGCCGCGTCCATGGGGCTGCGGGTCTACCTTCATTACTCCCCAGGCTATACAGCGACGTATGGCTCTCTGGGTGGGGTCATCATCCTGCTTACCTGGTTCTACATCACGGGACTGATGATCCTCGCGGGTGCTGAAATCAACTCAGAGATCCAGGCTACCGTCATGGAGAATCGCATGAAAGACACCGGCGAGCTTCCGCTCCACGCAACTTCTGATCCGAACAAGGTCGGGCAGCCCGCCACGGTAGCCTGAGGCTCATCGCTTGTCACAGAATTGAACCTGCTCAAGCACGCAGCCAATGATCCATGCTGCGTCCTTTTCCAGGCTGGTTCCGCTCTGCTTGTCCATGCGTCGCTCCGTAGCGCCCCGCACCAGGTCGAGTGCGGCCCAGGCTAACGGCGAAAAGTCCGTTCCCTCAATCTCCCCTGCCGCCACGCCCTCGGCGAAGATCGCCAGGAGACCGCTGTGCGCTCCCCGAAGAACCTCGTTGGTCTGGCGCCGGAGCCTCGCTTCCCGCCCCACCGTCAGCAGGAGCCGATAGATGCCCTCATGCTCCGGCCAGAATTCCAGTCGAATGCGGATCGCCGTTGCAAGCTTCTCGCGAAAGCCCGACGTCCCGGCTGATCGCCGCGTGATCTCTGCCTGTAGCGCACGAATCGCCTGCGAAACGGCGGCTCCGTAGATTTCTTCTTTGCTCTTGAAATAGAGGTAAATTGTACCTTTGGCTATCTTTGCGGCAAGCGCAATATCCTCTGCGCGCGTGGCCTCGAAGCCCTTGCGCCCGAACAGTTTGATCGCTGCCATCAATATTTGCTGCCGTCGTAGAGCGCACAGCGCGTCACTGCGGCGGGAACGCGCTGCGGAATGGACAACGACAGGCACCTGCACACCCTAGCACAAGCACGAGGGGAAAACCCCTGCATCGCGACCCACCCCAATCTGCTCTAATGACCCGGGAGTCATTGCAATGACCGAAGAGTCAGTCCTGGAACCGCCGGCACGGCCCCATGAGGAGGTCGAAAAGCCAACCGCCGCCGAAGCGGTCGAGAACGCCGTCGCCCAGGCCGAGACTTCCCTTTCCAACAGCGCTACGCGCCTCGAACCCAATATCCCACTCGACCCCCCGCCGGCGGCCAGGCTGCCCGTCGCGCTCACCCCCGACAAGATCTTCAATCCCTGGATCATCGCCCTCGTCGTAACCATGGGCACCTTCATGGAGGTACTCGACACCTCCATCGCCAACGTCGCGCTTCCGCACATCGCCGGTTCTCTCTCCGCCTCGCAGGACGAGTCTACGTGGGTCCTCACCAGCTACCTTGTCGCTAACGCGATCATTTTGCCCATCTCCGGCTGGATCTCCTCCGTGCTCGGACGAAAAAACTTTTACCTCATTTCCGTAGCCCTCTTCACGGTCTTCTCCGCAGCCTGTGGTCTCGCTCCGACACTCGCCACGCTGGTCATCTTTCGCGTTCTCCAGGGCCTTGCCGGCGGCGGTCTCCAACCCAGCGTCCAGGCCATCCTCGCCGACGCCTTCCCCGGAGAAAAGCGCGGCATGGCCATGGCCGTCTACACCGTCGCCATTCTCTGTGCACCCGTGCTCGGGCCCACTCTCGGCGGCTGGATTACCGACAACTATTCCTGGCGCTGGATCTTTTACATCAACATACCCGTCGGCCTTCTGTGTGCGTTCTTTACCCGCGTCGTGCTGCAGGATCCGCCGCACCTCACGCTCGCGCGCCTCGCCAATAAAGGCAAGAAGCTCCGCATTGACGGTACCGGCCTCGCCCTCGTCTCCATCGGCCTGGCGTCCTTGGAAATCGTCCTGGACAAGGGTCAGGAACTTGACTGGTTCGGCTCAAGCTTCATCGCCTGCAGCGCCTTTGTCGCCGTCTCTTGCCTGCTTGGCGCCATTTGGTGGGAACTCCACACCGACAAGCCCGTCGTCAACCTCCGCCTTCTCAAAGAGCGCAATTTTGCCTTCTGCTGCCTCATCGTTCTCGGCGTCTACACTGCGCTGTATGCCTCAACCTTCTTGCTCCCGCAGTTCATGCAGGAGCTCATGGGGTATAACGCCACGGAGGCCGGCCTCGCCGTCTCACCCGCCGGCCTCGTTACGATGATTGAAGTTCCCCTGGTCGGCTGGCTGCTGAGCAAAGGCACCGACGCGCGGCGCCTCATCGCTGGCGGTATCGTCACGCTCACGGCCGGCACCTGGTGGCTGTCACTCGGCAATCTTCAGGTCGCCGAATCGAACCTGATCTGGCCGCGCGTCGTCCAGGTTCTCGGCCTCGGCATGACCACTGTCCCACTCAGCACCATCATGTTTCGCTTCCTCCCCGCAGACCAAAGCTCCAACGCCGCCGGCATCTACGCCCTCGTGCGCAATGAAGGGGGCAGCATCGGCATCGCGCTTTCCAGCACCTTTCTTCAGCGTACCGCTCAGACGCACCAGACCTACCTGGCCGCAAACCTCTCGGCATCCAATCCCGCCGCTCAGGTCGCAATGCACGCCGTGACCGGGGCCCAGGGCGTTGCCAACGCCAATCAGGGGTACGCCGGCCTGGCCCTGCTCTACGGAAGGCTGCAGGAGCAGTCCTCGCTCCTGGCCTATATGGACCAGTACCGCATGTTCACCTACATTCTCGCTGCGTTGCTGCCGCTCGTCTTCTTCCTCAAGCGGCCGCCACGGGCCGTTGGCAAAGTCGAACTCGACGCGCATTAAGCCACAAAACTTTGATTTTGAAGCACCCGAATGCCCGGGTGGAACGCTCGTGTACCCTCACGGTGACTAAAGATCGCTGCGTCGTGAACACTTGGGCGTCTCCCAGGGTCTATACACATGTAAGGCAACGATGGCCGGCTCCACTCCAAGCAACGACTCAACCAAGATGCGCGATGCTTTCTTCACCCGCATCGTCAACCAACATGCAGGTCTGCTCTACCGTGTCGCCTATAGCGTTCTCCGTAATTCCGCAGATGCAGAAGACGCTGTGTCGGACGCGCTTTTAAAACTTTTGCGTTCCAGTGCCTGGCAGACAGTCACCAACGAACGTTCTTTTCTTGCCCGCACGGTTTGGCGCTGCGCTCTGGACCGTTTTGGGGCCCGTCCGCCCGCAAACGAAGGCGAAGACGCCTTTTTACGGCTCGAAGATGATCATCAGCCTTCACCGGAAAGCAGCGCGGTGAGCGCCGATCTGCGGGCCGTGCTGAATGCTCTCATCGACCGCCTTCCGGCCGATCTCCGCGACCCCCTGCTGCTTTCAGCGGTGGAGGAGATGAATTCGCGCCAGATTGGCGAGGTACTGGATCTGCCGGAGGGCACTGTGCGTACCCGTCTTATGCGGGCTCGCCAGCAACTCCGGGCGCAGTTTGACGAATTGCAGCAGAACGCCCGTGGCCGCGAGGTCGCGGCCCGAGGACCCGAACAATGAATGTCACCGACCAGGACAACGCAACCGACACCTTCGATCGCGCACTGAACCAGACGCTGGCCGAGCGCGGCGCCATCGATCCGCTTCCCGGCTACCCGCAACGGCTTCAGGCCCACCTCGCGAACGCCGCTGACTCGTCAGCATTCTCCACGACCGCCCCTTCTGTGTCCTTTCTCTCGATGGCCAACGGCATCAAGTCACCTCGTTCGCAGGCGTCGTTCTGGACCGCGATTGTGACCCATGGGGTGGCCATCGCGATCATTGCACTGCTGATTGCCCGGCATGTGCAGCTGGCGGCGCCGGTGCCCCCACAGGTAGCTACGCTGGTGGTGCCGCTACCTCCTCCGTCCCCGCCGCCGATTCTGCCGCGTGCCGAAAAGATGGGCGGCGGTGGTGGTCAGCATGACCTGGCGCCGGTGTCGAAGGGGCATCTGCCGAAGTTTGCGGAGACGCAGATCGTTCCGCCGAAAGCGCCGCCGACCATTCCTCCGAAGCTGGCAATAGAGCCGACAGTCGTGGTGCAAAAGGATCTGAAGCTGGCCGACAACAAGATGCCGGACCTGGGGCTGCCGAGTTCAACGCTGGCCGGCAACTCGCTGGGGAACGGCAACGGGACGGGAATTGGCTCAGGCTCGGGCGCCGGGATCGGGCCTGGGTCGGGTGGTAACTACGGCGGTGGAGTCGCGCACATCGGCGGCTCGGTACGGCCCCCGGTCCTGGTCTCGCAGGTGGATCCGGAGTTCTCAGAAGAGGCGCGCAAGGCTAAGTTCTCCGGAAACGTGGAGGTCTATCTCTGGGTGGATGAGAATGGCAATCCGAGCCACGTGAAGGTGGTGCGGGGCGTGGGTATGGGCCTGGATGAGAAGGCGATCGAGGCTGTACGCCAGTACAAATTCAAACCTGCACTGCAGAACGGCAAGCCGGTCAAGGTTGACCTGTACGTGGACGTGAACTTCCAGATCTTTTAATCCCGAGCGCTCCGGAACAAGACTCAGGACGCGAAAATAGCCTGCCTGGTTGAAGCCTGAACCGCGCGCTTCGGGAGTGCCCAGCTCTCCTGCTTGATCACAACCTCTCGCAGAAACGACATGACCTCCTGGGCTGCCAGCGTATGAGCCCGGGAGAACCCAGCCCGTGCCGGAAGTTCGATCTCAGCAGAGACTGCCGCAAAGGCCATCGACCAATCGGGGAAGTCACGTTGCCCCACAAAGCCGCTTTGCAGAACCACCAGGTCCGAGTGACGAGCATCCATTTGGAGCCGCTCAAAAATCCTCTGTACCTGACCAAAGCTCCCTTCGAGCACCTGTGCGAAAAACACGGTGTTATAGAACAAGGCGCCTGTCACCCCGACTCGACCGTTGTTGATGCGCGAAGACCGCAAGATGCTGTCAAGCTGCGCTTTGTTCTCCGCTGCCGTTTCGTAAAGGCTGCTTCTGCTGCAGTAAAGAATCTGGTACACCCTCTCGCTCATGTCGTTACGCTCTCATCACCGATCGAACGTCTTCTTTCAAGCCAAACCGCCGCACGATGTCGCCCAGATCCGCAGGAGGCACCGCCTTCCCGAAGAGGTAGCCCTGCACCGCACTGCAGCCATCGGCCTCGGCATGGGCTAGCTGCGTTCTCGTCTCGATTCCCTCTGCGAGAGTGGCCATACCGAGGCCTTCGCCCAGAGTCGCGATGGCACGAACAATGGCGCGCTCCTTCGCCGTTCCACCCACAAGCGAGCGGTCGATCTTGATCTTGTCGAAGGGCAGTTTCGCAAGCTGACCCAGGCTGGAATACCCGGTACCAAAATCATCCATGGCCAGCCGCGCACCCATGCGATGCAGACTGTGCAGCGCGGACACGACCACTGCCTCGTTCTTCAGCAGCAAACCTTCGGTGATCTCGATTTCGATCCGTTCTCCCCCGATACCGGCACGCTCCAGTGCGTCTTCCACCGATTGTGCGAACAGACCATTCTTGAACTGCACTGGCGAGGTATTAATAGCCATCACCAAACCCGCAGGCAGCTGGGCGGCCTGCTGACAGGCTGTCTTCAGCACCCAATCGCCGATGATGCCCATCAGCCCCGTTTCCTCGGCCAGCGGTATAAAGTCCGCCGGAGAGATCCATCCCAGATCCGGGTGACGCCAACGCAGAAGCGCTTCAAAGCCCGTCAAGGCCTCCGTGCGCACATCCACCTGAGGTTGGTAATGAACTTCAAACTGCTGGAGCAGGAGCGCCTTGCGCAGATCCAGCGAAAGCGAGTGCCGCTTCTTCCGGTTCTCCTCCATTGCGGACTCGAAGAACTGGACCATGCCGGTCCCGGCGGTCTTGGCGCACTGTAAAGCCGCACCCGCGCGTTGCAGCAGGAGCTCCGCATCGGTCCCGTCTTCCGGCGCCAGAGAGACACCCAGGCAAGCCGTCACGTTTACGACCTCGCCCTTCACCAGGTACTCCCGCTGGAGCAGGTCGCTCAGCCGGTCCGCCGCCGCGCCCGCCCGAAGGACGGACTCCATCGGGTGCAGCAACACCGCAAACTCATCGCCGGGCAAACGCAGAACGATCTCATGCTCCCGGACGGCAGCTTGCAGCCGCTTTTCCGCCAGTTCGAGCACCTCGTCGCCGATAGCGTGCCCAAAGGTGTCATTCACCAAGCGAAAATCGTCCATGCCTATTCGCAGAACCGCGAAGGGAGACCCTCCCTGCGGTAGAGCGCCGATGGCCATCCGCAAACGCTCTGTTGCTGTTCTCACTCTCTCTCCGAATTGCCTGAATGAAAGTGTAGGGACACAATTCCATTGTCTGAATACCCAATTCCGTGGAGAACACTCCCTCTTCCGAAGCGTTACCTTCGTGCGTTTGGGGAGAAACGCTACGGTCTGCCTACAATGAACGGGTGCCCAGCCGTGTCCGCTCGTTTTCCAAAATCAATCTCGGTCTAGCCGTCGGCCCAAAGCGATCGGACGGCTTTCACGGCCTCACCACGGCTTACCAGACCCTTGCCTTACACGATTTCGTCACGATCACAGCCCGCCTGGCCCCGACCACGGGAATAACGCTTGAGGCCAATCATCCTGCCGTTCCATGCACCGCGGCCGGCAACTGCGACCGGAACACGGCGTACAAGATGGTGGCCGGTGCTTTGGACCGGCTCGGCGTCACAGCCCAGGTCCACATCAAGATCGAGAAGCGTCTTCCGGTCCAGGGAGGTCTGGGCGCGGGCTCCGCCAACGCAGCCGCCGCCCTGCTCGGGCTTGAGCGTGAACTGAACTTAATCCTGCCGCGCGCGGAGCGCCTCACGTTGGCTGCCGGTGTGGGCTCCGACGTTCCGTTGTTCCTGCTCGGGGGCACCGTTCTGGGCCTGAACCGAGGTGAATCCGTGTTTCCGCTCCCCGATTTACCGGCTTTTCCCGTGGTCGTCGCCATCCCGAGCGTCGGTGTTTCAACTGCACAGGCGTTCCGGGATCTTGATACCCAGATGGCGGCGAGGTTGTCTGACTTGACCCGGATCCCGCCAGGCGATAAGCTGGAACAGTTGAGCCGCGTCCTGGCCTCCGTGTGGACACCCACCGGATCCGGGCGAGTAACAACCGGTATCGCCAACCCCCTTCCTGTACAGCCTCTATCTACATGGCAGGAAACCAGGCCTCAGGGCATGGACGTGAGCGGAAGCTCGCATGGGCGCACTGGCGATCTGGCCGAGAATCCCCTTCTCGCGCTTGTCCGAACCGGGGTAGAGAACGACTTTGAGTCGGTTGCCTTTCGGCAGCATCCTTCCCTGCGAACGATCAAGCGTGCCCTTTTGGGCTATGAGAGTGGACCTTCGGCTAACGCAGGCCAGGGAGCACTTTATGCTGCCCTGTCCGGCTCCGGTTCGGCGCTCTTCGGCATCTACGGATCCGCTGAAGCCGCGCACGAGGCTCAACAACGTGTGCAGTCCCTTGGCACCCGGGCGCTTCTTACCGAGACGCTCCCTCGCCAACGGTACTGGGGACAGATGTTCGCGTAAGCTGGTTGTGTACCGCGAACCGCTCCCCTGGCACACGGTAGAACAAGGTTCGCAAGGCTGTTTCTCCGGGCGCAAGCCGGAATGCACTGGGCGATCGACTAACGGTAGGTCAAGTGCCTTTGACGCACTCAGTCCAGGTTCGAATCCTGGTCGCCCAACCAACCCCAGGTCGTCCGCCCGTCTTGAACCAACGAACAAATGGGAGCTTTTGAGATCGACGGCAGCTTGAACCAGACTGCCCAAAATTGAGCAACACCGCCCGGCACGCTGGGCGGAGAAAAGCAAAAAGAGTACCGGCCTGGGAGCGGAACAATTCTCCGCCCCTTGCGCCGCGATGGAATCGCAGTTTTTTGATCGGTCGCTTCACCCGGCGGAGAAACCAGCCACCGGCAGCACTCAACCAAGCTGTACGACACTCTCACAAGGTCAACCAACCTATCGGAGTCTCCAAGCATGGCGAACGAAAACGGTATGATAGCGGTTCCATTCCCCAGTTCAACAAGCTCTACCAATCAGGGCAACGAGGCCGGCGGCCAAACCGCGGTCCTCGAGCCAACGCAAGGGACGCCCGAGGCCATCAGCCCGGGCGTCAACGGCGCTTCCGCTAAACCGGTCGCACAGCCGAAAAAGGCGTCGAAGCTCAGCGAAGACAAACACTTCAAAATTGTTTCCGGCTCCGCCAACCGTGCGCTCGCCGAAGAAATCGCCGAATTCCTCGGCGTACAGCTGGTGCAAACGGACTTTCGCCGCTTTTCGGACGGTGAAATTCGCTTCCAGCTCTTGGAAAACGTGCGCGGCGCCGATGTTTTCGTTATCCAGCCGACCTGCTATCCCACCGATCAGCACCTGATGGAATTGCTGATCATGATCGACGCCCTACGGCGCGCCTCGGCGGGCCGCATCACGGTCGTCGTTCCGTATTACGGCTACGCCCGGCAGGACCGCAAAGATCGTCCGCGCGTCGCCATCACCTCCAAACTCGTCGCTGACCTGCTGGTGACCGCCGGCGCCAACCGCGCCCTCTTCGTCGACCTGCACGCCGCGCAGATTCAAGGCTTCTTCAATATTCCCGTCGATCATCTCTTCGCCTCGCCGGTTCTCGTCGACTACTTCCGCAAGCTCAATCTTCCCAATCTCACCGTCGTCTCGCCCGATGCCGGCGGCGTGGAACGCGCCCGCTTCTTTGCCAAAAAGCTCGAAGTGCCCCTCGCTATCGTGGACAAGCGCCGCACCGATATCAACATCACCGAGGTGATGAATGTGATCGGTGACGTGCGCGGGCGCACCTGCCTGATCCTGGACGATATTGTCGATACCGCGGGCACACTCTGCAAAACTGCCGACGCGCTCCTTGAACAAGGCGCCGAAGCTGTCTATGCCTGCGCCACCCACGCCGTGCTTTCCGGTCCTGCGGTCGAGCGCATCGAAGCTTCCGGCCTGAAAGAGTTGATCGTTACCAACACGATCCCGCTCACCGCCGCCGCGCAGGCCGTCAGCAAAATCAAGGTTCGCTCCGTGTCCGGCCTGCTTGGCCGCGCCATCGAGAGCATTCACATGGAAACCTCAGTTTCCACGCTGTTCAACTAAGGCACGGGGCGTCACTGCCCCGCACAACAAGCGGCGTTATGCCGCGAACGGAGTGAAGGTAAGCGACCGGATCTGCGGAACAGATCACCCAGGTCCTGCTCTTCGCGCCCGAAAGGAAGTTATGGCAAACAAAACCATTGAAGCCGTCAGCGCCACCCCGCGTACCGGCACGTTCAACAAGAATCATGCGCGCCGTGTGCGTGTGCAAGGCCTGATCCCTGCCGTCGTCTACGGGGCCGGGCAGCCTTCGGTCCCCGTCACCATCGACCCCAAACTGATCACCAGGATTCTCTACTCGGAGACCGGCCACAACACCATCTTCGACCTCAACGTGGAGGGTTCAGCGCCCACCAAGGTGATGATCGTCGACTGGCAGAACGAGCCCATCAAGGGCAAGCTGCTGCACATCGATCTCAAGCGCATCGCCATGAACGTCGCGATGCGTGTATCCGTCCCCGTGCAGCTCACCGGCACCGCTGTGGGCGTGAAAACCCAAGGCGGCGTGCTTTCGCAGGTAATGCACGAGGTCGAGATTGAGTGCCTCCCGGACGACATTCCAGGCCACATTGACGTGGACATCACCAACCTCGAACTGAACGGCACGATCCACATCAAGGATTTGCCGCACGCCGGCAACCTGAAGTTCCTCAGCGGTGAGGACGAGCTTGTCGCCCACATCACTACACCGAAAGAAGACGCCAGCACCGAGCCTGTCGTCAACGCCCCTGCCGAACCCGAAGTAGCCAAGAAGGGCAAGACGGAGACGGAGACCAAGTAAGGTCAGGAGTGAAGAGATCTCCCCTTCTGAACTCCTCACTCTTCATTCCTCTATGAAGCTCCTCGTCGGTCTCGGCAATCCTGGCATGGAATATCTCCAGACGCCGCACAACGCCGGCTTCATGGCCATCGACCGCATCGCCGCCATCTGCGACGTTGCGGTCACCAACCGCCGGGGACGCGCAGAAACCGGCCGGACCAGGCTGATGGGACATGACGTCCTGTTAGCCAAGCCCGAAACCTTCATGAACCTGAGCGGCCTCTCCGTAGCGGCACTGCTCAGGGACCTCAATCTCGGCATCGAGGATCTCATCGTTCTCTATGACGAGCTGGCTTTTCCGCTGGGCACCCTCAAGCTCGCCGCCAGCGGCTCAGCCAACGGTCACAACGGCGTCATCTCCATCACCGGAGCCCTGGGCACTCCAGAGTGGACAAGAGTCAGGGTCGGCGTTGGAAAGACGTCGCCAGTCACTGGAGGCGTCGAGAAATCCGGTGGCACCCGGTATCTGCTTGCACCCATGCGCAAGCCTGAACTGGCCGCACTGGACGAAGGACTGGATCTTGCAGTACGCGCCGTTGAAGCTATCCTCACCAGGGGTATCAGCGCAGCGATGAACGAATTCAACCGGAGACCGGAGCCCCCCCAGGGACCCGATCTCTTAAACCGAGCCAAACCGGCCCCGGAGCAATGACCGGAGCGGTGCGGGGCCTCAACCCCGCAGAAAGAAGCACCATGAATCGCAGCTACGAAGTGATGTACATCCTGCGTCCCGACCTGGAGGACGCCGATATCGACAAGAGTGTCGAGACGTTTTCCGGCTACATTACCGGGGGCGGTGGAACGGTAAAGCAGGTGGAGAAAATGGGCCGCCGCCGCCTGGCCTACACAGTAAACAAGTTCAACGACGGCATCTACATCCTGCTCATCGTCGATGCCCCGGCCAACCTCATCTCCGAGGTTGAGCGCCGCCTTCGCGTTACAGAGCAGGTGATCAAATTCCTCACCGTCCGCACGGACGAGGAAGAGAAGCGCGTCAACAAGATCAAGGCTCACCGCGCCGCCCACGTCAAGCGTTCCGCCCTTCCGCAGGAGAATCCGGAGGCCGCCGCTGACATCTCCGCTGCCGCAGACACCTCCGCCCCCACGCCCAGCGTTCCCGAGCCGCAAGAAGTGACAGCCGTCCCCGCAGCCGCGGAAGAAGGTGAACCGCAGCCCGCCGCGCAGGGCTAATTCTCTGCATAAGCCCGCAAGCTTCTATCCATCAACCCCAACGCGATACAACGCTCCCACAAGTCCAAAGATCCCCATGCGGATCTGGAGCGAAGGCCGCCAAACCCGCTGAAGAGCTTTTAGCCCTTCAGCAAAAAGGAAAAGCAAAATGGCTGACGAAATTCAAAACACAGCAGCACCGGCAGCAGGCGCCGGAGCACCTTCTTCCGGCGGCCCCGGAGGTCAGGGCGGTCCCCGTGGCCCGCGCGGTCCTCGTCCCGCTGGGGGTCCCGGTGGTCCCGGCGGCGCAGGCGGCAACCGCAAGTTCTTCCGCCGCAAGAAGGTTTGCAAGTTCACCGTGGAAAAGATCGACTCGATCAGCTACCGTGACGTGCGCCTGCTCCAGCAGTTCGTTTCAGACCGCGGCAAGATCATCCCACGCCGCCTTACCGGCACCTCGGCGCCCTTCCAGCGCAAGCTGACCCGCGCCATCAAGCAGGCACGCGCCATCGCTCTGCTGGCCTACGCCGCCAAATACTAAGCCGCGCCACGGGCGCAACGACCGGTGCACCCGTGGGTTCAGCCCACGGCACCGGGAACGGAGACAAAGTCATGGAAGTAATCCTCAAGCAGGACATCGAGACCCTCGGCCATCGCGGCGATGTGGTCAAGGTTGCGGACGGCTACGGCCGCAACTTCTTGCTGCCGAAGAAGTTCGCCATCGAGGCCACGGCAGCCAACAAAAATGTCATCGAGCAGATGAAGCAGTCCGCCATTCGCAAGGCCGCAAAAGAAAAGGCCGAAGCCGAGCAGGTCGCCACCACGCTCAACACCGTCATCCTCAGCTTTGAGCGCAAGGCTGGCGGTGAAGGCCAGCTCTTTGGCTCCGTCACCTCCGCCGATATCGCCCACGCTCTCGAAGCGCAGGGCTACCAGGTCGAGCGTCGCCGGATCCAACTCGACGAGCCCCTCAAGACAGTCGGCGAGTTCCACGTGCCCGTCCGTTTGTTTCGCGAGGTCACGGCGCACGTGCAGGTCAACGTCAAGAGCGACCAGCCCGAAATGCAACCTGCAGCTGAAACCACCGAAGCCTAACTAGCAACTGCTGCCTCCCAGGCAAAGCGGCGCTCGCAAGAGCGTCGCTTTTTCTTGCCCCTTAGGCGACAACCTGACGGCAAACGCCTACATCTTGCTCTGGGCCAGTAAAGAAAGCCTACGATTCTCCTTGCCGCACCTACTTCAGCAGAGCAAGGATCTCCAATGCAGAAGAATCCCCTTCCCCAGCAACTCGCCGTGCGCGCGGAAGATGTCGTCAACACGCTTACGGATACCGCCTACCAGTTCAAGGAAAACATCGATCCTACCGATGGCATCTGGTGCTGTGACTGCAACAGCTTCGTCGGCTACATCCTCGAAGAGCTTGCACCCTCGCACTACGGCAAGCTGCCAAAGGAAGCGACCCAACCGCGTCCCCGCGCCTTCGAGTACTACGATTTCTTCAGCACGCTGACATCATCCACACCCGGTGGATGGCACCGCATTCAGCACATGGTCAACGTTCGTCGAGGCGACATTCTGGCCTGGCGTTTTCCCGTGATCGAGGAGGGGCACGACACGGGTCACGTCGTCTATATCGCTGACACGCCGAAAATCAACGACGACAACACCGCGTCCGTCCGCGTCTACGACTCCGCCAGCAGGGCGCATTTCGACGACACCCGCAGCACAGGGCCATTTGCCGGCGGCGTAGGCTCCGGGTTCTTAAACTTCCAGCTGGACGACGAAGGCCGACCCTCTGCCTTCCAGTTCTCCCCTGGGAATCAATTCGAGACAAAACCCATCGCGATAGGCCGCCCCGAACCCCTCAGCGAAGAACCATAAGGGACGCGGGGCGGCGCGCGATGCTCGCCTTCAGAAGTGAAACCGGTACCGCAACTCACCGTAGATCTGCCGCGGATCGTTCTCGTGAAATCCGCCGAAGGTCAGGCTGTTGTCCAGCAGCACGCGCCGGTTCGCCATGTTGCTTGCATTCACCGCCAGATCGACATTCTCGCCAAAACTCCGTGCGAGCCGCAGATCGAAGGTAGCGTGTGAAGGCAGGTACTCGCCGTTGTAAGGGGATGGTGGTCCCGGATAGCCGTTCGAAAAGCCCGACCCGTAATACACATTTGTCGAAGCATTCAACCGAAGCGGCAATGCGAGGTCCCCACCCACGTTTAGCGTGTCGCGCTGATCATGGTCCAGCGGTGTATACCCGGCCGCTGGATCGCAATGTGAAGAGACAACCGGGTAGGTCCCAGGACCGCCCGTAATGGGGCCACATTGCTTCGCAATCTGGTTCGAGTACGCAAGATGCAGCTGCCCTCGTGTCCAAAGACGCGGCGAGCGCAGCGTCAGTTCCCAGCCCTGAATCAACGCGCCCGCAACCGTCACCGGAAGATAGATGCTCGACTCACCGATGTTCGAATGGTCAAGGAAATTCGCGGCCTCGGTCTGAAACGTATCGGCGTCCAGAAGCCATCCCTTATACGGTATTTGCACGCCGAACTGGTGCTCTTCGTCACGCTCTCCATGTAGCGGCGCGAAGCCCGTGTTGGTGCTGTTGGCATAGCCCAGCAACGCATCCGACACCGTCACCAGCGGTGGCGGCTGGTAGAAGTGCCCATAGAACGCCCGGAATACCCAATGCAGCTTTGGTACGCGCACCGCCGCACCGACGCGAGGATAGCTTGCTGTTTCCGTGAAGCCCGAGCCGGAAAACCAGCTCTCTCGCAGACCTGCCGTCAAAGTCAGGTAGGAGTTCGGCTTGTAGTTGTCGGAGACATACTCCTCCACCAGGCCACCCGCCGCGTTATCCGTTTCGTTCAGATTCTTGTAGCTTCCATCGTTGAAGGCCACAGCATACACATCATCGTCATGCTGGCCCCAGGTATAAAGTCCGGCATCCAGGTGGTTGCGCGCAATGTCACCTGTAACACCCGCCTGCAAGCCCGCGTACTGCGATGCGCGATCGGAGGTTGTGGCTGCAGGCATGTCGTTTGGGTCCGGCTGGTAGTTTGCCGAGTTGTAGTGGTAGAACGGCGAAAGCGCCAGGACCGCTTTGGGAGAAAAACTGTGCGTCCAGGTGAACGCCACAACCCCGTCGGTCTCGTGCTGCGCATCCCGTAGCCCGCTGGAGTCGTACAACTGGTTCTCATAGTCGTTCGCATCGGGGTCGTACGGGATCTGAAAGAAGTCCGTCCGTAACTGTGTCAGCAAACGGAATTGATTGCTTGCATCGCGATTGAAGGTGAATGACCCAAATACGCCGTACCCATTCTCCGCATCGTGAAATGCGTGCTCGATCGGTGCCGCCAACCCGTAATCGCTTCGGTTGCCATTCAGGCTCAGGTAGTACGCAGCCCGCTGAGAATGATCCCCGAATGAAATCTGGTCGTCGGTTTCAAGCGCGCTGCCTGCCGTGGCCCGCAGTTCCCCCTCGCGTTCGCGCTCAAAGCCGCTCTTGGGGTTTACATCGAAGATCCCATAGGTTCTGTCGCCAAGATCCGCGCCATAGCTTCCCCGGTCCACCTGCAGATAGGAGATATCACGCGGATCAATCTGCGGTCCGAGATTGGATGCGATGTTCGTATTGGGAATCTCAACGCCATCCAGAAGCCAGCTCACCTGGTGCCCACCCCGCATGTGCAGCATGTCGTGCGTCATGTACGCGCCCGGCACATAGTCCGTGATCATAGCCAGGGAGTCGCTGCGATCCGCGCCAGGGGTGGCATCGATATCCTGCTGGCTCAGCATCACGGTCGGCGTGACCGAGCTTACATCCGCACGATCCGTATCCGCGGTTACGTTGACCGTTTCGCTCACCGCTGCTACCGGCAACGCCACGTGCAACACTGGCGAAGAGCCTGAAGCCACGGTAATGGCTTCGGTCACCTCCGCAAATCCCCCGTGACTTACAGTCAAGATGTACTCTCCGAAGGGTACAGCGGCGAAGTGGAAGTCACCCTCCGCATCCGTCTGCGAACGCATCGCAAACTGTGCTCCGCGCGCCTTGAGGACGACAGAAGAGGCAGGCAACGGTCGATGCTGCAAGTCATGCACAACGCCGGAAACGTCGGCAAACAAGCTCGCCTGCGCAGCTGGCGCAAAGGCCATCCCCGTCAGCATTGCGCTTAGCAAAAGGTACATCCGCAAGCCACCGAGAAAGCAGCGGCGGCCAGGTTCGACGCAGCGCCCCGAGAGCTCGCGTCGTGCAAAGTACATCATAGGAATCTCCCCATCGAACAACCCGCGCAAAGGCGCCTGAAGCTGTTCCGCTATCTCCAGCCGCTAACAGATCTGCTGAGTCACAGAGGCGCAACGCTACAACCTGCTTGCTTACACGACGATCAGGCCAAGGAGGGTCAAAGGAGGCCCGCGCTTTTGCCGCGCCCCGTCACGCGCCACGCGCCTGCTGCATTCGGCCTCTCGCACGCGCAGCGGATTGCCGTCGCTCTGCAGCAAGGCGACGTTCCGTGAAGGGGGCAGCACCGAAGCGCCAAAATGCGCCTGGACCACACAGGCAGGGCAATAGGGACAGCGCTCCAGCACAGCCTTCCAGGCAGGTGCTTGCGTTTGGACGGCAGCGAGCGCCCGCTCGCCCATCGTCATGCCGCACTGATGCTCACCCGTACGTCGGCAGCACGCCGGCAACCCCGCCCCGGCCCCTTGCGCTGCCGCGAGCGCCGCCGGGAGCAAGGGAAGCCCCACAACGGTCAGCAGTAAAATCGCAAGAACACGCCGCATCACGTTCATTGAACGCGCAAAAACCACGAAATGCAATGTATCTCGCGCTCACAGGCTCCGCGGCGAACAGAGCAGCGGACCTTCGGTAGGTTCACAAACACGTTCAATGGACGGCTTGAACGTCCTTGTTTCCAGCCGTGCCAGCGCACATACACTCCTGAAACAACGGGCCCCCGTCCTCTTTCACCGCACATGCATAGCCGGGCCAAACCGCCTTTAATCGGCGAGCAAACGCCCCATCATCTCCAGGGAAAAACCAACGCTGATAGGTTGCGCTCATCTCATCGTCGCCGGCCTTGTCCTTGGCCATGCGCGAGGCCACCTGGGCTACCGAATCCGCAGAGAAGTCCGGCATACGGTACGCATTCGCAAAGCGGTACGCTTCGCTCCACGAAGTCGCCTGTAAATCACTTGCGCTGTAAACCGTATAGTCCAGCATCACCGCAGTCGACGGTTGCACTTTCGCCACGACAAACGACGGAACATTACCGTTTACCGGTGAAATCGACGGGACCAGCTTCGCCGGCACACTCAGTCCCTCCGCGTTATGCAGCAACTTGATCTCGTCCATGTGTGTATGCGCGAAGATGGCCAGCTTTACTGTATCGGCGTACTCGGTCAGCATTTGCGCTAATGCATCGGAACGCATCATCATCGTCGGCGACGTCACCGCGCAGAGCTTCTCCGGGGTCGGCACAAACTTCTGAAAGCTTGCATATGTATCGATCCCAGGCGGGATGTGCGCCATCACCCACACCATCTGATGTTCCTTCTTTGCGGCAATCAACTGCTCACGCAGCCAATCCATTTGCGACGCGCCGGCTTTCTCACCAGAGTTCCCGTCGCAATCGGCATAAGCGGGCGACTGGTACACGTCTTCCAGCACAACCAGGCGGGTACGGTGCATGCTCTTGGGCAACAAAACGCTGTAGTCGCCCCGACTGCTGAAAGCCGGCAGAACCTGCTTCTCATCCCGGGGCTTTGTAAACTCGGCGGCGATGTCGGCGTCCGTGGCTTTCACAAAAGCACTACCAGGACTCTGGTGGTAGTTCCCGCATCCAGAATCATTGTTGCCCAGGGCCAGGTAGATGGGCGTTCCCGGAAAGGCCTGCCGCAACGTGAGCGCAAGAAACTCAATTGTCTTTGTCGCGAACGCAGACACATCCGCTTCCGTCGCCGTCGGGTCGAGTGTCTTCATACGGCATTCGAAGTTATGCACCAGCAGGTCGCCGCTGACGGTCACAAACAAGGGTTGCGGATCCTGCGTGTGTGCCGCCCTCAGGCTGCTTCCAACCACATCCCAGGAGCTATCCACACCACGCGCATGGCAAGCGGTCTGCAACGACCGGTAATCCTGCGTCTGCGTCACCGACATCGGATCGCTCAGGATCTTTTCCCATTGCATCGTAGGCGCCCCGCGCAGAGCCGAAACCTTGGCCGGGTCACGATACGGATCGAAATGCAGGTCGCTCAGCATGACAACCGAAACGGGATGCGGCGCGGGCAACAAAGACGCCTGTGCGGAACCAACTATCCCCAGAAACGCGGAAACAAGAACAACCCAACACCTTGCCGTGATGCCCTTCATCTGCTTGCGCTGGTCTCCCTTTTCTCTTGCGGCCCCGCACCGCAGGCCGGCATGGACGACCCAGCTTCGCGGAACTTCTCACGCGCATAGCCCGATATCCAGGCTGCGGTCGTCGGGAAATACACCCGCGCAAAAGGCGTTGTCTCCTGCACAATGTACCGGGCCAGGGCCACCCCCGCATACAAGCTTTGCGGATCGAATCGCTGCCCCACATCGTGCAGTTCATCTTCTGCGAGCTGCTTGGTCTTCCCGCTCACCTTCGGTCCAAACTGGTCGTCGTCAAACTCGTTATACGTTCCATCTTTGATATGCGCCATCACCGCGTCGAAATCAGGCAGCGCCAGGGCGTTGATGGCCCATTCCTCCTGCTGCACCGGCTTCATGCGGGTAGACACGCCCCAGATAGCGCCTCCCACCATGTACATCTGCCCGAAGTTTTCGAGCCCGGAATTCTCTTCCTTGATGACATCCAGCGCCGGCAACACATCCTGATGCAGCACGATGTCGACAGCATGCCAGTAATCCGGCTTCGGCAACGGATTTCCCTGTGCATCCTTGATCTCCGTCTTCATCAGCGCAACGGCCTTATCTTTCAGTGTGCGCGAACCGTACTTCAGCTCAAACCCATGCCACTCCCGCGGAGGCCACGCCGCTCCACGTGTCGTCACGTAATACCCACCCAGCGTATTGCCGCCGCTGATATCGACAATCAGGCTCTTATAGCGATCCCGGGGCAACACAAAGCCGAGGTTGTATTTCGCCTCATCCGAAGCCGTGATGAACTCCGCGCAAAGCCCGGTCGACGTGCGCACCCTGGCAATGATCTCGTCGGTGTTGCACACCGCCCCAAGCCCGCTCGATCCCACCACGAACAGCTTCAGATTCGGCAGATTCTTCTCGCGTGCGCCATCCCGCAACTCCTGCACAACTTCCGCGGTGTCCTTCTCCAGAAGGCTCAAACCGCGTTCATTCAGCTTGCATCCATCCTTGAGGCTGATGAAGCTTGCATTTCGCTCGGCGTACTGCAGGCGCTGCATCCGCTCCGGCCGCGCCCCACCTTGGCCGGCAGCTTCCGTTCCAGGCTGAAATACAAACGTAAGGCCTTTCACACTGCTGGAGGCCAGCTCGATTCCGCCAAAAGCGACTTCCTGCGCCCGGAGCGACGGACCCGTGGCCATGCAAATCAGCGTTCCCAGGATGGCTGCCCAGCGAACACACCAAAGCTGCTTCATAGCTTCAACCTCATGCGCCCCGTCATTGCGGCTTGGAGTAGGCCCCAAAAGACGAATCCGTACCTTCGCCGTTCTTCAACGGATCCTCGTTTTGAACCTTACGAATGTTCTTCGGCGAGGTCGCGGTTTTGGACTTTGCAACAGCAAGCTGAATCGGCCGCGCGTTGTCGTCCTCCGACGCCGGCGGTAAAGGCGCAACACTTCGCGGCCGCACGGCAGGCGCAAAGACCTGCCCCGCATGGGGTCGTGTGGGCAACGAAATGTCTTCTTTCGACAAGTCCGCTGAAGCGGCAGCGCTTTCAGGCGCAAAACGATGCCCCAGCTCCAAATGCACCATAGCCGCCTGTAGCTGCGCGGCCTCCCGGATGCGCGCCAGCTCAGGCCGGCAGGTCGCGGCGGCTGCCACCGAGAACTCCGCAGTGCAGTATTTGTCCATTGCCGGGGTGGGCAGATTCGCCATGCACTCGGATATCCCCATCTGTGTGTCAACGGCGTCGCGAGCATCCTCAGGCCGCTTCAGGTGCAGCAGCGCATCGCTTTCGTCCAGATACACCCCCGGAAAGCCCGGGTCCGCTTGTGCGATTGCTTTCAACTCGGGCAGTGCCGCTGCGTACATCTTTCCATCGAGCAAACGGTGAGCCCACAGGGAGCGTTGCGAAAGCGAGGATCGCAAAGAACCCCCGGCAGGCGAAGCCACACACGATCCCGGTATGATCACCGGACCGACCTGGGCGATCCCCGGTTGGGCCGCGCGACTGGCGCCTGAGCGGTCCAGCAAAGGCCGCGCGAGGTAGCCCGCTACGACCAGTGCAATCACTCCTGCCACGATGGCGGGGACAAGCCAGCGCCGGCTCTGTCCGTTCCATTCGCGAAAGCCGGCATCGGCCTCGTCCGCGTCGGACATGGAAACCGCCCGGAAAAGCATTCCTCCCCCCAGCGGTTCACCCCGGAGCGCACCTCGCCCCTCCACTGGAGCGGATGCCCGATCCAGCGGATCCGCTCCTCGCCCAAAATGTCCATTCTCCGGAGACCTGCCCAACACCGTGCGACCCCCCGTTTTGTCCTGCGATGTGGCGGCGGCGGCAAGTACATCCCCCGCAGTCACTTGCTCGTCGTCATTAGCCATAGGCGACTCTGTTGAAAATGTCCGGTTCTGCCGTAAAGCTTCATTCACAAAGAGCAGGATCTGCCGAACTGCCACCTGCACATCCGGTGCGCCCGTATCAACGGCCGGCCCGCCAACAGCAATCGTCAGCAGCTCCATCATTTCGCCGTGGCCCAAAGCCTCATTTTCCTGAAACAGGATCGAACGCACCATCGATCCCATCTCGTCCTGCAACGGACCCGGCTTCTCTACCTTTGCAGCAAAGGCAACCAGATTGCCGGGCGATCCAAAGGGTACCTGCCGACTCCGGAAGAATTCCCTCAAGTCCTCGACATAAACGCCAAAACGGACGCCTGCACTCTCAAGTTTCTGCTGCACCACCGTAACCTGCCTTTGCTGCCGCGCCCTGGAAACGCAGCCGCCGCGCTCGCTTGTTGCTTCCTTTTTCGACGGCTCAAACCAAACAAGAACAACGTCCCCTCGACACTTGGTCATAGGGAACAAAGCTAAGCCCCCGGAATCTCGGGCTCAGTAAAGGTGACTAGAACCTATCATAGCCGCGCTTGATTTCACCCTCGAGTGGGAGCTTGCAGTGGCCCGGAAGCCGAGGTCCCCGCGCAAAAAGGAGTAGGAGTTGAACCGATTCAACCGCGAATCGTCGATCTTTGAATGTCCTACCACCTCGCAAAAAGACACTTCCTGTTTGCGTCGACCGGATGTTACTGTATTCGCACCCGAGCAGAAGTAACTCAGAAGCGTTACTTCAGCGTCCCCGAAAGTGCTAAGTAGGAGCCAGGGTGGGGAGGGCTGCACCTTCCATGCACCAGGAGACTTTATGCCCCGATTCGTCACACCCGCCACGCTCGTTTCCGCGTCGCTCTCCCTTGCTCTTTGCACAGCCCTGCTCAGTTCCGGAGCGCTGGCGCAAGGCCTGCTAACGCGCCACCTGCACGGGGCGGTCGCCGACGGCTCCGTGCAGCCGGTAGGCCATCTCGACAAATCACAGATCCTGGGCCTCGATATCGTGCTGCCCCTGCGCGATCCAAGCGGCCTCCAGACTTTTCTCGAGGATCTCTACAACCCGTCCTCTTCCAGCTATCACAAGTACCTCACCCCCGCCCAGTTCACGGCAAAGTTTGGTCCCACTGTGGCCGAGTACAACGCGGTTTTGAAGTTCGCCGGCGCTAACGGACTTTCGGTCACAGGTGGTTCCCGCGACGGCATGGACGTCCAGGTGCAAGGATCCGTGGATGCCGTCGAAAGCGCCTTCCACGTGAATCTCCTCACCTACAACCACCCCACCGAAAGCCGCACCTTCTTCAGCCCCGACCGCGAGCCCTCCACCAACCTGAACTTCTCCCTGTGGCACGTCTCGGGCCTGGAAAACTACTCCATCCCGCATCCGCTCGTGGTCAGCAGGACAGCCGAGGCGCAGGCCCGCGGCGTCGATGCCCAAACCCTGGTCAGCCACGCCACCACCGGCTCCGGCCCGTCCGCCTCCTATCTCGGCAGTGACATGCGCGCGGCCTATTATGGTGGCAGCCTCACGGGCACCGGCCAGAACCTTGGCCTGTTCGAGTACGAAGGCACCGACCTCGCCGACCTCACCACCTACTACAGCAACGTTCATCAGACCAACAATGTCCCGGTCACCTTGCTCTCGGTCGACGGAACCTCAACGGCCTGCGTGGATCAAACGACTCGTTCTGGCCGACACAGAACAGCGGGCTGCGACGATACCGAGCAAACCTTGGACATGACCCAGGCCCTCGGCATGGCTCCTGGCCTTGCCAGCCTGACGGTCTACATCGGCTCCACCGACACGGCGATCATCAGCGCAATGACCACCCATAGCCCGCTCCCCACCACCATTGGCTGCTCCTGGGGCTGGACACCCGCCGATCCCTCCACCCTGGATCCCTACTTCCAGAAGATGGCCGCCCAGGGCCAAACCTTCTTTGCCGCCTCCGGTGACAGCTCTACCTGGTCACGCTCCAACGAGGCCTGGCCGGCCGACGACGTCAACGTCACCGCCGTTGGAGGCACTGATCTCGTCACCGCCTCTGCCGGTGGGGCATGGAAGTCTGAAACCGCCTGGGCCGATTCCGGCGGTGGCATCTCTCCCGACAAGATCGCCATCCCCTCCTGGCAGAAGCCCTTCATCAACTCCACCAACAAGGGCTCGACCACCTACCGCAACGGTCCTGACGTCGCCGCGAACGCCAACTTCACCTTCTACGTCTGCGCCGACCAGACTGCCTGCACCGCCAACGAGTACGGCGGCACCAGCTTTGCCGCGCCCATGTGGGCCGCCTACATCGCCCTCGTCAATCAGCAGCTCAAGGCCGGCAGCCAAAGCAACGTAGGCTTCCTCAACCCCACCCTCTACGCCGAGAACGCGAACAGCACCACCTACGCCACCGACTTCCACGACATCACCAGCGGAACCTCCGGCAGCTACAGCGCCGTCACCGGCTACGATCTCGTCACTGGCTTCGGCAGCCCCACTCCCAACCTGCTCACAACGCTCGCCAAGTAAGATTTTTTGCAGGTCCATCCCAGAGAGCCGGAGCCCATGCTCCGGCTCTTCTGCGTCCACCGTACAATCTCCCCATGCCAAACCCGCTGCCGCTCCTCAAACCCCGCGAAGCCGCAGCGATCCTCGGCATCAGCTATCCCACCATCAAGCAGTGGATCCTGTCCGGCAAGCTGCCCACGGTGCAAACACCCGGCGGCCATCACCGCATCGAGCAATCCGCCCTGAAACCCTTTATCAAAGAGGACACCACCCGCCCCGCCCGCGAATCTCGAGAACGCTACCGCCGCGTCTCCGGCCGCAATCAACTCGTCGGCCACGTCGTCGACCTTCAGATCGATGGCCTGTTCGCCAAAGTCGTCATCAGCTTTGGCGACCAGCAGGTCACCGCCATCATCACCGCTGACGCCGTCCGCGAAATGGACCTAAAGAAGGGCGATCCTGCCGCCGCCCTCATCAAGGCCACAGAGGTGATGGTCGAGCGCATCTAGAAACTGCTGAAACAGTCCTTGTTTCCTCGGGCCCCGACTCCAGTGCGCGGTACGTTTTTTAGCGCTCTCCGGAGCCGAAAGATCCAGAACTTCAAGTAATACCTGAACCCATGTTTACCCCCGTGGTTCCTGCCCCAGGGTCTCTCTCCGTCATCCCCGTCCGACGGTCCCGCTCCTCGCACCGGTCACCGCGCGCAAGAGCAGCGGCGCGAGTGTCGTCCATCAGCGATTTCTCCAGGCACTCGCGGCAGCTATCGTTACTCATTTGTCGAACATGACGACTCAGGAGAACGAAACAATGAAACGCAAGCTACTGTTACTCGCATTCCTCGCAGGGTGCCTTACGCCCGTGTGCTTCGCCGCGGACAATCCCTGGAACGGCACCTGGAAACTGAACGAAGCCAAGAGCAAGCGCACCGGCAGTGTGGATACGATCACCCAGAGCAGTGATGGCAAATACACCGTCGTGACCTCCGGCATCACCTTGAGCTTCAGCTGCGATGGCGCTGAATATCCCATGCCTGGCGGCCGCATGATGACCTGCTCCAAGGTGAGCGACACCACAATGCACCTGGTTTTCAAAGCCGGCGGTGAGGAACTTGCGCAAGTGGACCGTACGCTCTCTGACAGCGGCAAAACCATGACCATGGTCGAGACGGGGAAAGCTCCGGACGGGACGTCCTTCCATGACACGGAGATATCCAAGAAGACCTCGGCTGGAGCAGGCGATGCATGGACCGGCGCATGGCAGAACGTGAAGGTGGAAACAAGTAGTCACGGCGTCGCGGTCGTGGATGCCACGACAGACTCGATCACCTTCACTTATCCAATGACCAAGTCCAGCCTGACGGCCAAGCTCGACGGCACACCCGCATCGGAACAAGGACCGCACCCGGAAGAAGGCTTAACCATGAGCCTTACCGCTGCCGGCCCGCTTACGATCAAAGAGGTTGACTCGCTGAACGGCACCGTCCTGGAACACGACACACTGACCGTCAGCGCGGATGGCAAGACCATGACCATCGACGTGCAACGCACCGGCGACAAAGCGCGGCAGGTCTACGTGTACGACAGGCAGTAACCCGCGGCATCGCAGGCAGGCAAGAGAAGGGCCCAGCATGCAGCTGGGCCCTTCTTACCTGCTCAATCCTTGTAAGGATCGAACTCGTCCGCGCCGGCCATCGCCACCCCCACCGGCGTGAGCGTGTGCAGAACACGGACGGCCTTGCCCTGTGCCGCAAGCACCTCATCCAAACGCTTGTAGCAGTGCGGTGACTCATCCAGCCCACCGCCCTTGAGAACCACGCCAGAGCGCTGCAGCCACTCCTGCATCATCTCCGGCGTCACCAGTCCCTCACGCTTCACCGCACCGGTCTTGCGATCGCGAACGCCCGCAGCCTGCTTGCGCCCCATCACACGCCCCGCCCCGTGAACGGTAGAGTTCAGCGAAGCCTTCTGCTCAGCGTCAACCTCACGGCCTTCCGCGGTGGTGAGGTCCGGCGCGATCCCTTCCAGAATCACCGATTGCTCGCCCATGGTTCCGCCAACAAAACCGCGCTGTCCGGGATAAGCCGGCGTAGCGCCCTTGCGACAGACCCACATCTGCTTTCCGTTGTGCTCTTCCAGCCACGCGTAGTTGTGATGGTTGTGCACCTCGTCTTGGATCGTTGCGCCCAACAGCTTCGCAACTCGGCCACATACCCAGTCACGCCCCGCATACGCATAAGCGCCACCAAGCTGCATGGCCGCAATATATTGCGCACCCAGATCGGAGTCGACGTCGAGAAACACCGGATCGACCATCATCCCGTCTTTCGCACCCGCAGCCTTCAGGAACCACGTCGCGATGCCGTGCCCCAGGCCGCGTGAGCCGAAGTGCACGCCTACCCACACACGGTCCTGCTCGTCGGTGAACAGGTCGACGTAGTGGTTACCGCTACCGATAGTGCCGAGCTGTGCCTCGGCCTTTCGCTTGATGGGCGCGGCCGCCTCCGTCGCCCAGCCAGGGTGGCCGTCGCGGTCAAACAACGGGTGCTCCACGCGCTCATTGTTTTGGCGGCCGACACCAAAGCTCAGCGTGCGCCAGATATCGTCCATGACACGGTGAATGTTGGTGCGCAGTTCACTGCCGGGCATATCGAGCCGCACAGCTTTGTTGCCGCACGCGATGTCGAAGCCCACCGCCGTCGGGCTTATGCGCGACTCGGAGGCAATAACACCCCCGATGGGAACGCCATACCCAAGGTGGCCGTCAGCCATCAGCGCGAAATGATCCGCCGTCCGCGCGCACAGGCGAGCCTGCTCGAGCGTGTTGGCCTCGTGCTCTCCAAAAATGGGAATGTTGTCGATGATTTGCATTTGTTTCGTGATTCCTTTCTGGCCGGCGGCTGGTTGTAGCCGGAGATGGCCGGGTTGGTTTGCGCTCGCAGCGCTCCTCGCGTTGAGTGCAAAAGAAAGAGCCCGGGCTGTCGCCCGGGCTCGGTATCACGGTCGTTGGTCGCTGGCCTATGCCTGCGCCTCCGGTTCCGTGGAAACCTTGGTCGAAGCGACGGTGAACGTAGGGTCACCGACTTTGAATCTCGCGAAGCGCCGAACCGAGATATTCTCCCCGAGCTTGGCTACCTTTTGCGCGATCAACTGCTGAATGCTGAGCGACTGCTCCTTGATAAAGGGCTGCTCCAACAGGCAAACCTCTTCATAGAATTTGCTCATCTTGCCTTCGAGCATTCTCTCGATGATGTTGGCCGGCTTGCCCGAAGACGCCGCCTGAGCGCGATAAATTTCTTTTTCGCGGTCAATATCGGCAGGCGTGACATCATCCTTGCTCACGTACCGTGGGTCTACCGCGGCGATATGCATAGAGATATCCTTCAGCAGCTCCTGGAAATCCTCCGTGCGCGCAACAAAATCGCTTTCGCAGTTCAGCTCCAGCAACACGCCGATTTTGCCGCCGGCATGAATATAAGTGCCCACCGCGCCCTCATTCGTCGTACGGCTCGCCTTCTTCGCCGCCGACGCCATCCCGCGCTTGCGCAATACCACGAAGGCATTTTCCATATCGCCATTCGCTTCCTGCAGGGCCTTCAAACAGTCGCCCATGGGCGCGCCTGACTTCTCGCGCAGTTCCTTCACGAGCTTCGCATCAATCTTGGGAGTTTCAGCCACAGCCATCTTTTCCTTCCTCGTCCTTCATTCCTTGCCGCTCACGCACCCTGGCGCCCGAAGGCCACTCAGGATGGGCGGACAAACTCACGCAGCTTTCGTCCAAACCAATCCAGCACAAACATGTGGCCAACCACAGCCACAGCCATCGCTGCGACCGTTCCTCCGGCCAACAGCACCTGATTCTTGTTCACACCTTCGTTCATCACGTTCCTTCCGCGCAACAGGGAGGTCAATCCCCTCCATCGCATCCATGAGCATCTTCAGCCCATGCATTAGAGGCTGACCATTCCGCGAAAGAAGCAGAGGGATAGACGCGGCAGCACCAGAATCTGGATTCCGGTACTGCCGCGCAAAAAGCGAAGGTTAAGCCGAGATGACCTGCTCGAGATCCGCCTGTGTCGGCTCAGGTTCCGTCTCCGCCACCGGAGCTTTGCGGATCCCTCCACCCAGAGCGGCATTGAGGTCAATCGTCTCTTCCTCTTCCGGCTCGTCCTCAGAATCGGCAGCCGCGCCGGCCGAAATACGACCCTCGCGCAGCACCACATCCTCGTCCTCGCCAAGAAGGTGAGTCTCCGGTGCGATCGGCTGAACGTCCGCGTACTCGTTCGAAAACGCCTTGTCGGAGATCATCTGCGTACCCTCAAAGGCTGCATCGGCGATCTTCGTCGTGAACAAACGAATGGCGCGCAGTGCGTCATCGTTGCCCGGAATCACGTAGTCGACAACCGTCGGATCACAGTTGGTATCCACAACCGCAACCACCGGAATGCCCAGCTTGCGCGCCTCAGAGACGGCAATCGCCTCATTGTTGGAGTCGACCACAAACAGCGCGTCCGGGAGGCGGCGCATGCTCTTGATACCGCTCAGCGACGTCGAAAGCGCCTTGCGCTCACGCTCCAGCTTGATGACTTCCTTCTTGGTCAGCAGGTCATAGCGTCCATCGGTCGCCATGTCGTCCAACTCCTGCAGGCGCTTCACCGATTTCTGCACCGTCACCCAATTCGTCAGCAAACCGCCCAGCCAGCGCGAGTTGATGTACGGCATACCCGCACGATTCGCCTCTTCGGCTACGGCGTCCTGCGCCTGTCGCTTGGTGCCGACAAACAGCACCAGCTTGCCCGTGGATGTCAGGTCGGAGACGAACTTCGACGCTTCTTTGAACATCTTGAGGGTCTTCTGCAGGTCAATGATGTAAATGCCATTGCGCTCGCCGAAGATATATTCCTTCATCTTCGGGTTCCAACGCTTGGTCTGATGACCGAAGTGAACGCCCGCTTCGAGCAGCTCCTTCATCGTGATACTTGCCATGGTGC
>CAXUDN010000006.1:28364-77116 GCA_964249715.1 uncultured Acidobacteriaceae bacterium | reverse complement strand
ATTCGGCAGATTGAAGCGAAGGCGCTGCGTAAGCTGCGGCATCCGAGCCGCAGCCGCAAGCTGAAGGCGTTTGTGGATGGGGTGAAGGAGCTTTAACGATCCCCGATTCAGTTCAGAAAGAGGACCGCGCATTGCGCGGTCCTCTTTCTTTATTGAGAGCTTCGGCGCGGCCCGCTCTCTGAAAAGATCGTTTACGCTGCTTTGTGAAAAGATGGCGTCCGTTAAACGGTCAATTGCCCGGAAGGGATGAAGCCTTGTCCGGCGTCCTGGTCGACTCTTCTGATCTGCCAGTAGCTGACCGATTCTGCCCGCGGTTACCGCAAACGAGCATGAGACGGTCGGAGGCATAAGGAGGTTAGGGTACGAGCATCGGCATGGGGGCTTGGCGCAGGGCGTCGGCGTGGAGGGCGTGCTCGCCGAAGGTGAAGGGCTTGCGGGGTACTGGGATGGGGGTGGGGGAGCCTTCCTGGAGACGATAGGTGTGGTCTGCGGAGAGATTGTGAAGGATCTGCTCGTGCTGGAAGGTGGCGGGCCAGCGGATGTGGAGTTCGTCGACCTGGGTCGCTTTGCCTAGACCGATGTGTTGCTCGAAGGGGTTGCCGCCGAAGCTGGAGACGCTGCCCACGGTGCGGAAGACATGGCGTGCGGGTGCGTTTGCGCCTTCGTGGAAGATGGCTTCGATCCGGGCGCCGTAGGCTGGGCGATTGGAGCGTGTGCCCTCGAGTTGGAGGGTGACGGAGTGATTCGGGTGGCCGGGGTTGCGGTAGAGGGCGGCTTGATAGGGGTCGCCGGGAAAGGCGCCGCCCATCTCTTCGAAGATGTCCTCGTGGCCCCGGTTTTCCAGGTCGGCAAAGGCGATCGCGTGGCCTTTTTGCAGGTGACCCAGGCCGCTGGAGGTGGTGATGTCCTGAAAACTCTGGGCGGCGTTGTTGCGGAAGAGGCGGTTGGGGAGGAGGGACTGGAAGGAGGGTTCGCCGGTGCCGAGATAGATGTCCTGCCAGCCGTCGTTATCGAGGTCGCCGAAGTTGGCGCCCATGGTAAGGATGGCGCGATCGAGACGAAGCTGGTGGGCGACGTCGGTGAAGGTGCCGTCGCGGTTATTGCGGTAGAGGTGAGGCACGCCGGCGTGGAAAGGCTGGCTGGCCTCAAAGCGGCCCACGTCCTGCATGGAATCGGCGTAGTAGCCAGCGACGAAGATGTCAGGCCAGCCGTCGTTGTTGTAGTCGAAGAACCAGGTGGCGAAGGTAGGGCCAGGGTTGGCGAGGCCGGCGGCAGAGGTGACGTCGGTGAAGCGCCAGTGGGCGGGGTCGGGGTGCGCTGGGTCGGCGGGGCCGTCGTTGCGATAGAGGCGGTTGTGGCCGTCGTGGGTGGAAATGTAGAGGTCGGGGCGGCCATCGTTGTTGAAGTCCCCCCAGGCTACGCCTTTGACGAAGCCCTGGGTCGCCAGACCGGCCGGTTCAGCCACTTCGGTGAAGGTGCCGTTCCCGTTGTTGTGGAACAGAAGAGAGGGGTGCCGGCTTCCCAGGGTAGGAACGCTGGCAGGACCGGTGGAGGTCGGCAGATCGCTGACGGGTTCGTAGCCGATGAAGAGGTCGAGGAAGCCGTCATTGTCGTAGTCGGCCCAGGCGGCGGTTTGGGTGGGGCCGACAGCTTTGGGGAGAAGGCCTGAGCGCTCGGTGACGTCTTCGAAGGTGCCGTCGCCGCGGTTGTGGAGCAGTGAAACGGGGTAGTTGCCGTAGCGTCCCCACCAGCCGCCGCGGAGAACGAGGATGTCCGGGTGGCCGTCGTTGTCGTAGTCGGTGAGGACGAGGTTGAGGCCGCCGAGCGAGTGGTCGAGGCCGGCGCGGGCGGACCAGTCGGAGAAGGTGCCGTCGCCGTTGTTGTGGAAGAGGTGCATGGGGTCGAGCGGGCCGGAGCTCGAGGTGACGATGTCGAGGAGGCCGTCGCCGTCGAAGTCCTCGATGAGCGCGCCGCCGGCGTGAGCGGTGAGGTCGACGCCGGCGAGGGAGGCGTAGTCGAGGAAATCCCCGATGTCAGCTTCGGAGGCGAAGAGTTTTTCGGGAAGCAGATAAGCTGTGGGGACGTCGCGGGGATAGCGACCGAGCTGCATGTACGCGATGTTGAGGAGCCAACGGCTTAGGGAGTCGTTGGAGTTTTGGTTGAGGAGCCAAGTGAACTCGGTGACGGCGCCTTCGGCTCCGCGGGTCCTGGTGTGCGCAGCGGAGGCGCGCAGGGGAAAGATGCAGGCTCGTTGGCCGTGCACCGTGAGGCAGTTTTCCTGCTCGCCCAGGCGCAGAAATGCGATAGCGCGGATGCTGTGGAGGTCATGGACCTCGGCTGGGGTGAGATGGGGGACCTTTTCGTAATCGGCGAGGGCGGCAAGAGAGCCGTTGGGGTCGCCCGCGCGGAGGAGTTCGTTACAGAGTTGGGGGTAAACGATGCGCTGCTGGTCGGGGGTCAGCTTGCCGGAGCGGAGCAGGGCCTGAAAGTAGGCTGCGCGCTGGGCGGGTTTGGTGGGGTCGGACTTCCAGTCCGAGGAGCGATAGATGGCGCGGAGGCGGGCTTCCATGGCCTGGTTGGCGGGCGCAGGGTCCGCTGCGGGGGGAGCGACTGCCGCGCGCAGAAGGAAAACCAGGGCTGTGGCGAGGTACGTGGCGGCTTTGACGGAAGAGGTCACGGGCGAGAGGTGATTTGGCCCGACGGTAACAACCAGAAGGCAGGAATGTCGAGAGGGATGACAACGCAGGGGGTGCCGGGGCAGTATGAAACCTGCATGGTTACCCGGGTTGATCAGAAAACAAGGGCTTTGGTGGTGTTAGGCATGGGTGCGTTGCTGACTGCAGGCGTGGCGTTGGCGCGCCCGGACCCCGCGGCTGCTTCGGTGGACAAGAAAGCGGCGGGGGCGGAGCTGTTTGCAACGCGCGGCTGCACGCATTGCCATGGCGACGACGGTATGGGTACGGACAAAGGGCCTTCGCTGCGGGATTTGCGAAAAAAGCTGAGCAACGACCAGGTGACAGAGCAGATTGTGCACGGCGGGCAGGGTATGCCGGCGTTCGGCGATTCTCTGAAGTCCGAGGAGGTGGACGAGTTGGTCAGCTTTCTGCGCGCAAAAAAGTGGGTTACGCCGCCGGCGGTGGTACATCCGGTGGAGGCGAAGCCGGACGCGGGATCTCCGGGTTTTTAGCGGTTCAGGGCGGCGCGAGCTGCGGATGAGGCTGGAAGTGGCGTGTGTAGGGTGGCGCGGAGCCAGCCGGCAATTTGGTTGAGAGCCGTTTCGCACTGGGGAAAGCGATTGACCATTGCGGGGGAGATGGGGAAGTTGTGGGGCATGTCGGGTGCGTGGAAGTGGGTGGTTGGGATGCCGGCTCCCCGAAGTTTGTCGGCGTAGGCCCGGCCTTCGTCGCGGAGGACGTCGTATTCGGCCGTTGCTATGAGGGTGGGAGGAAGGGCGGGTAGAGGGTCAAGGCGGAGCGGGCTGATGGCTGGATCGTCGGGGTCTACGTCAGGAGCGTACTGGCGCCAATACCAGCGCATACCTTCCGCGGTGAGGCCGACGCCAGTGGCGTTTTCTTCATAAGAGGGGTGGTTGGCGGAGGGATGGTCCGTCACCGGATAGAGGAGGAGTTGGGCGCGGGGCTGGGGTGCGTGGGGTGTGGCGACGAGGATGTTCGTAGCCACCGCGGCGAGATTCCCTCCGGCGCTGTCGCCGCCAAGGGCGATGTAAGCGGGATGGACGCCGAGTTCGTTGGCGTGCTCGGCAGCCCAATGAAAGGCGGCGAGGGTGTCCTCGAGGGCAGCGGGAAAGCGGTATTGCGGGGGTTGGCGGTAGTCGATGGCGAGGAGAGGGACGTTGGCGGCATAGGCGAAGAGGCGGCAGAAGGGATCGTGGGTTTCGAGCGAGCCGGCAACCCAGCCGCCGCCGTGGAGGTAGACGAGCAGAGGCCTGATTGCGCCGGGGGCAGTTTGGGGACGGTAGAGACGGGCGTGGCGATCGTTGGAGACGTGGAGGTCGCGAGTCCCGACGTCGTTCGGGAGGCCGGGGATGGTTTCGCGAGAGTGAAGGGCGTCGCGAAGTTGGGTCCGGGCGGCTCCTGTGCGCTCAGAGTCGGAAAGTTTGGTGAGGTCAGGGGCATTGACGGCTGCTTCGTCGAGAAAGGCGCGTACATCGGGGTCGAAGGGTTTGCGGTCGGACAAGGGATGCTCCCGCCAGTGGGATGCGCGGCGGGGTGGCGGAGGCCAATGAAGAGATTGGGACGAAATGCTCGGTCGAGGGTCCATCAGAAACGTTGCTGCCGTCGCGATCCTGCCCAGGAGGGCTGTTGCGCGAAGGTGGAGGGGTCAACGACGTAGAACCGCTGAGCCATGTCCTTCGTTGCCATGGGAACGAGCTCTCGGTAGAGTGGGTTGACACTGAAATGATGGAAATGAAACGTTTGTCTCGGAGATGGATGATCCGGTCGTTGTTGCTGTTCTTTGTTGCATGCCTGGGTAGTGCGGGGTTCTTGGCTGGTCAGACTGCCTCTGCGCCGCCGGACGCGGAGGTGAACCATTTTATCGATTCCCTGCTGGGGAAGATGAGTGTGGCGGAGAAGGTCGGCCAGATGGAACAGGCCGCGGGGCAGGCGATGTACACGCCGCCCGCGAAGGCTGAGGAGCTGGTGCGCCAGGGTGGGGTAGGAAGCTTCCTGTTTTTTACCGATCCGGTGCGGATCAACGAGTTGCAGCGGTTGGCGATGACGCAGTCGCGGTTGCACATTCCGCTGCTGTTTGGGTACGACGTGATTCATGGGTTTCGCACAATTGCGCCGATTCCGTTGGCGATGGCGTCGTCTTGGGATCCGGGGCTGGTGACGAGGACGCAGGCCATGGCGGCGAAGGAGGCGCGTGCGGCGGGAGTGGACTGGGCGTTTGCTCCGATGGTCGACATAGCGCGGGATGCGCGGTGGGGCCGGATCATGGAGAGCGCGGGTGAGGATCCTTATCTGGGCAGCACGATGGCAGCGGCGCAGGTGCGTGGGTTTCAAGGCGAGCAGGTCGGGAGCCCCGATCACATTCTGGCGAGTGTGAAGCATCTTGGGGGATACGGCGCGGCGGAGGGTGGACGGGATTATGACAGCGCGGATATCTCGGATGAACTGCTTTATAACGTGTATCTGCGGCCATACAAGGCTGGTGTGGATGCGGGAACGGCGACAATCATGTCGGCGTATATGGATTTGAACGGCGTGCCGGCTACGGGAAATAGCTGGCTGCTGAAGGATGTGCTGCGCAAGGACTGGGGCTTCAAGGGTTTTGTGGTGAGTGATTGGGAGTCGGTAAAGAGCCTCGAAACGCACGGGTTCGCGGCGGATGCGGCGGATGCGGCTCTGCGGGCGTTCAAGGCCGGCGTGAATATGGAGATGACGAGTTCGACGTACCGGGACACGCTGCCGGCTGCGGTGGCCAAGGGGGAGATCAGCAAGGCGGAGTTGGACAGCATGGTGCGGCCGATTTTGGCGATGAAGTACCGCCTGGGGCTGTTCACGCAGCCGTATGCGGACATGGGGAAGTTCAAGGCGGTGACGGGGGCGCCGGAGCAGCGGAAAGCGGTGGAGATGGCTGCTGAGCAAACGGCTGTGCTGTTGCGGAATGAAGGGCACGTGCTGCCGCTGCGGAAAAATGTGCGATCCATTGCGGTAATTGGGCCGCTGGCGGACAGCAAGCTGGATACGTTGGGGTCGTGGGCGATTCACGGCGATCGGGAGAATGTAGTTACGGTGGCGCAGGGGATTCGCGAGATGCTGCCGGGTGCAATCGTTCAGGTGACCAAGGGTGTGGAGATTGAGCGTGGGTCGGCGACGATTTTTGACGAGCAGGTGCCGCCGGACAAGCCGACGCTGACTACGCCTGCGGCGCGTGAGGCGGAGTTTCAGCGTGCGGTGGAGCTGGCGCGCTCGGCTGAGGTGACGGTGCTGGTGATGGGCGAGGCGCAGACGATGAATGGCGAGCGGGCGTCGCGGGCCAGCCTGAGTTTGCCGGGGGATCAGGAGAGATTGCTGGAGGCTGTTTCGGCGCTCGGCAAGCCGGTGGTGCTGGTGCTGCTGACGGGGCGGCCGCTGGATGTGACTTGGGCTTCAGAGCATGTGCCGGCGATCTTGAATGCATGGTATCCGGGTTCGGAGGGCGGGCATGCGGTGGCGCGGCTGCTGTTTGGGGATGCCAATCCGAGCGGACATCTGCCTGTGACGTGGCCGCGGAGCGCGGGGCAGGAGCCGCTGTTTTACAACACGAATCTGACGCAGATTCCGGATGATCCCGACGGGCGCTATTGGGATCTCTCGAGCAAGCCGCTCTATCCGTTTGGGTTTGGGCTGAGCTACTCGGATATGGAGGTTGGCGGTTTGAAACTCGACGCGGCGACGTTGCGCAAGGATGGACGCTTGCGGGTTACGGTTGCGGTGACGAATCATTCGCAGCGTGAGGGGGCCGAGGTAGTGCAGTTGTACACGCATCAGCGGGCGGGCAGCACGTCAAGGCCGGTCCGGGAATTGAAGGCGTACCGCAAGGTGACGGTGGCTGCGGGGGCTACGGAAAACGTGGAGCTGTTGCTGAAGGCGGAGGACCTCTCCTACTGGAGCAGCTCGAAGCATCAGCGGGTATTGGAGCCGGGCGTGTTCGACGTGTGGGTTGGTAAGGACTGCACAGGTGGACTGCACGGGACGTTTACGCTCGTGCAGTAGCCTGGGCTCGATAGAAAGGCTTTACCAGACATAGGTGGCTACGCTGCCAGGTTCGAGTTCGGTAGAGAACTCCTTATGGGCTGCCCGTACTTTGAAAACGCGTTTGTTTGGGCTTGTGTTGGTGACGAGCAGGACCATCTTGCCGCGGGGTGTTCTCCAGGCCACGTTGGCCAGTTGCGGGTCGTCCTGGGTGGAGTCAATGCGCACCGACCCTGGTGGGACGAACTCAGACGCGTGGGCGATGGTGTAGAGCGCGATGTTGCGTTCGACCTTGTTGCCGTCGAGGGTGATGGCGCCCTGGCAGACGGGGCACCCGCCGTCGCCTGTATGGGGGCCGAAGCTGGGGTCTGCGGCGAGGTTCCATAACAGGACGTTGCGACTCCAGTTGCGCATGGCCCCGACAACGACGTGTGAGACTGGGTCGGCGACGGGCTTGGTTTCTCCGTCCCGGGTTCGTTCGACGACCATCTGTTCGGTGAAGTAGAGGTTCTTGGCCGGGAAGGTGTTGTGTACCTCGGACATTGCCGAGATGTCGCCTTCGTAGAGATGAAAGCCGGAACCATCGGCGTACTGAGCGGCTTTGGGGTCCTGCAGAATCGTGGTGGGGTAGTCCGGATGATTGCAGTTGTGGTCGAAGAGGATGACGTGCGTCTTGAGTCCAGCCTTGGCCAGGGCGGGACCTAATGCATCGCGGAGAAAGGCGCCTTCTTCCGTTGCCTCCATATGCATGGAGGGTGTGTTTTTAGGGTTGAGCGGCTCGTTCTGCATGGTCACCGCAGCAATGGGAATGCCTTCTTTGCCCATTGCTTTGAGATACCGGACGAAGTAGGCGGCATAGACCGGGTAGACCTCCGGCCGCAGCTGGCCGGCTTTGGGAGCCTCATCTGTTTTCATCCACGAGGGTGCGGTCCAGGGGGAGGCCAGAATTTGCAGGTGGGGTGCAATGCCCAGAATCTCTTTCATTACAGGGATGACGTCCTTCTCGTCTTCCCCGAGCGAGAAGTGCTGAAGGGCGGGATCGGTCTGACCGGGAGGCATGTCGTCGTAGGTGTAGACGTGGTCATTCATGTCTGACGCACCCATGCTGATGCGCAGGTAGCTCACGGCCATCTGGCCGGGCCTGTTCCCGAAGATCTGCTCCAGAAGCTCGTGTCTGGGGCCGGGGTCCATGCGATGGAGGAGCTGAGCGCTGCCGCCTGTCATGGCGAAGCCGAAGCCGTCTACGGTCTGATAAGACTTGGAAGGATCGATGAGGATGGACGAGGCTTCGGGGGCGGCTGGCTGGGAACTGAAGGGAAGGGTCTGTTCCGACATCAGCTGCGTTCGGTCTTTGTTTGTAAGCCAGGCGTGCACATCGTCGGACGATTGCGCGTGAAGAGCGTTACTGAAGCCGAGCAGGCCGAAGGATACAAGGTAAAGGAAGCGATGCCGCACAGTGGTGTTTCTCCCCGTCATGTTGTACATGACGGGGGATACGAAACTCTACCGCGTGCCTCAGCGTTGTTCTTTGGGGTGTAACAGTTCCGGTGCGACACTCTGCAGTTTCTGGCTGAGGGCAGCGGTAAAGACCTGTGTGGCCGCGGGGACCATGGCCGGCAGAATGTGGGCGTAGTAGGGGTCTGCGGCGAAGTCCGTGGGCGGCAAGAGCACGGGAGGAGCCGCGCCCACGGCGGCAAAAGAGCGATCGTGGAGGGCGCCGCTGTTCGTGCAGTTCGGGAGGGGCGCGAGGTACACCATGACCTGTGTTGAGGGGGTCTGGTAACGCTGCTTCAGGTCGGCTACGGTTTGTTCGCTGGTGCGATCAAGGAAGTCCGAAGGAAAGCGGCAAAGATCCGTAAGTGGACCGAAAAGCTCCGTGTACGGAGCGTGTCCGAGAGCGGCCACGGTGTCCCTTGCGCGGTTTTTATGAAGGAGGATGGAGATCACCATCTTCTGGCCGAAGCTGGAGTAAGCGCGTAGGGGAAACTCGAAGAACTCGAGTGGATGATGCAGTTCGTAATGCACGATCTCGCTGGCGGTACCGTGGCGCATCAACATCTCTTCGCCTTCGAAGACGCGCACGCTGCTCAGGTGGCCGAAGTCGAGATTCCATGCGCTGAAATAGAGGACGATCAGCTTAGGCTGCTTGTGATGGGCGAGATAGTAGCGCAGTGGAGCGTCGCCCATCACGGGCAAGCTGCCCACAGTGCTTGGCAAGACGAGGGACTTGATGCCGAGTTGGGCGTTTGTGAGGCGGGGATCTATGCCGAGGAACGCGCTGGAGTCACCAAAGACGACGACGTCGGCATTCGGCGTTGAGGCTTCAAAGGGGTACTCGAGCATGGGACCCCATTGGGTTTCACTCCATTCTTCGTACGACCTGGCGCAGACGAGAGGGAAAGCGGACAGCCATACCAAAAGAGGAATCACGGAGATGCAGAGAAAATAGCGCAGGTAGCGACCGCGCGCGGAGAGAGCTCCGCTGTCGAGAGGAAGGTCCTTCTCAGGATGCACGAGTTGTTGCGTGGGGGACATGATGTTGGGCTCCGGCCTTCAGGCTGCGTGCAGGGAGGACGCGTGGGGGTCTCCTTAGAACTGGAAGTACAGGAACGTTGTCGGGTTTTCCATCTTGACGAGAACCGCGATCAAGACGATACCGAGGACAAAGCCCCAGGCCGGCGTTGGACGCCACCGCCAGGGTAGGGCGGCTTCTTTGCGGTCGGATGGAGCGAGTTCGATGGCCGGTTTGAATTTCGCGAGAATCTGCTGTGTGTTGGGCAGTGCCCACACGATGAAAAAGGCGGCGGCGATCTGGACCAGCAGAAGGCTGGAGGTATGAAAGGTCTCCGTACCCGCCGTGGTGAGGGGGCCATGGTGCATGCCGAGCATGCCCTCAAGCATCTCCAAGGCGCCTCGCGTACCGGACGCGCGGAAGAAGATCTGAGCCAGGACCACGGCAGCGTAGGTAAGCAACACACTGCCGGTACGGGTGAGCGCGGCGACGGCACGGGGCTTCTCGGGTTGGGGTTTGCCGCCGCGGAAGACGCGGTAGGCGTGATTGGTGGTGAGATACAGCGCGTGCAGCAGACCGAAGATGATGAACTGCAAGCCTGCGCCGTGCCAGACGCCGGCGATAAAGAACGAGACGAGCGTGGGAAAGCCGATCATCATGGCGAAGCCCGAGGGCGTGGCCATGGCTTTGCGGGAGATCTTCATGCCGCGCTGGGCGCGCTGGCGACTGACCCAGAGTGATATGGGGTTGTAGAGGTAAACGGTGATGTAGCGCGTGAGGGTCATGTGCCAGCGCTGCCAGAAGTCGATGATGTTGGCACTCTTGTAGGGTGAGGCGAAGTTCAGAGGGAAATCAATGGAGAACATGCGGGCCAGGCCATTGGCCATGTCGGAGTAGCCGGAAAAATCGAAATACAGCTGCAGTGAATAGCAAAGGACGCCGCTCCACGCGAACCTTGTGCCGATGTGGGCGGTGCGCAGGAAAGCAGCATCGGCGCCGATGGCAAAACGGTCTGCGATAAGTACCTTTTTGCAGAGGCCCATGACGAACCAGGTGAAGCCCATGCCGACATCTTCAATGCGCAGGCGGTAGTCCCGGTCCTGCTGGAACTGCGGCATGATCTCGGCGTGGTGGAGGATAGGGCCCGCGATGAGGTGCGGAAAAAAGGTGGCGAAGAGCGTGTAGCTGCCGAGATCCTGTTGGACGGCCCCGCCCTGTTGCAGGTCGATAAGGTAGGCAATCTGGGTGAAAGTGAAAAAGGAGATGCCCAGCGGCAGAACGACATCCTGCCAGCGATGAACAGAATGCAGGCCGCCGGCCAGGAAATTCAGTAGCGGGAAAAGGTACTTGAAGTAGCACAGGGCGCCGAGGTTGATGGCGATCGCGGCGGTAAGCAGGATCCGGGTGTCGACGTCATTGGGGATGCGGCGACTGATGAGCGCACCGGCTACGTAGTTGAACAGGACGGATGCGCAGAGCAGGAGCAGGTAAACGGGATTCCAGTAACCGTAAAAGGCCAGCGAAGCGAAGGCAAGCCAAAGCACGACCGCGCGCCGGTGAAAGTGCGCTGCGATCTGATAGCCGATGAGTGCAGTCGGCAAAAAGCCAAAGAGGAAGATGTAGGAATTGAATAACATGCGAGGCGCGCAGGGCGCTGTGCTCCAAGAGCAAGTGTGATTTTCCGGGCGCCTTTGTCCAGTCAGATTTTCGTCTGGCAACCCTGTTTGAGGAAGTTAAGTTATGCCGGCTGCGCGACCTTGGCGCTGAGCTTTTGCTCAACAAGGCTGACGAGATTGCCGACGTTGTGCAGCGATTCGACTTCGATGGTCTTGAACTTGATCTTCATTCTGACCTCGATGGCGACAATCAGATTGACGTGATTGGCGGAGTCCCAATCGCGAATGTCGGCGGCGGTGGTTTGCGGCGTCAGGACGATGGTGTCGTCGTCGAAGACGTCGCGGAAGACCTCCGTTAGTTGGCGATAAAGGCTGGCTGTGTCCATGCTTCTCCCTGAAGTACCTTCATGTGTGTAGGCCTGGGCGCGAAAGCGGTCAGCGGTAGCTCCCAACGTGTGATGCCATCGCCGGCATCTTCGACCAGCGTGAAGCCGAGCTGCCTGTAATGCTCGCGCACCATACCGTTTTTGGCGGTGGGCCGGTACTCGCCGAGAAGGGTATTGCAGCCCATCTCGGTGGCGCGTTCCACGAGCAGGTTCAGCGTGGCTTCTTCCACGCCGCGGCCCAGCACGCGGCAGCTCATCAGCCATGTGTCAATCTCGAGGGCGTCTCCGCGTTTATACCCGACCACAAGGCCGATAACACCGTTGTCGCCGTGGATGTCGGTAAGCCGAAGCTGCATTGTCGCGGCGTTTTCGTTGGCCATTATGCCGAGCACGTCGGCTTCGGTGTAGCGCTTTGTGGTGAGATTGAACTGGTTGGTCTTGTTCACCAGCTGCGCGATGCGTTTGAGGCCGGGCGTGTCGAAGCTGTTGGCGTGGAGCTCCATGTGAAGGCCGTCGAGAAAGGCGCCGATGTCCGTCGACGAGGATTTCGCGGCTTCGCGCAAGGCGTTGGCACGATAGAGTTCGGTGCGTTCGCGGTCTTCCGCGGTGAGGTCGACAGCTTCAAAGTAGCCCGCGTCAGCCAGTGTGCGGGCGTACTCGGCGGGGTCTTCGGGCAGCTCAGGGACGGACACCATGGGGAGTTCCGAGCGGACGAGACGGCGCTCTGCGGGGTTGTCGTCCACGAAGACCAGGGAATCGAGGCCGATGTTCAGTCGTTCCGCAATGGCCCGGATATTAGCGGCTTTATCGGTCCAGTTGGCCACATAACAGGCGATATCCTGCCGTCGCAAGACCATTTCCGGATGCTTCTCGAAGGGCTCCAGGGCATTGGCCTCGTCGTTCTTGGAGCAGATGGCGAGGATGACGCCGCGCTCGCTAAGCTGCTTGGCATAGCGCTGGAAGGCTACGAAGGCCTCGCCGGCTGGGCTGCCCTGGCCGAGCACGATGCCTTCCAAGCCGTCGTCGCCGATGACGCCGCCCCACAGCGTGTTGTCGAGATCCAACACGAGGCATTTCGAACTGCGGCCCCAAAGGGCGGCGATCAGACGGCCTACCTGGTCGCCATAGAGAACGGACGCGCGGGGATGAATCTCCTCTTTCGCCTGGTACCAGAGCGAAGAATCGAACCAGTTTGCCAGACCGTCTTCCGCGGCCCACGTGTCTACGCTAAGCAGATGGACGCCTTCCTTCGCGGCGTTGGCGCGGATCTCCTGGTTGATCTGGGACACGATGGCGGCGGGCGAGGTGGGTAAGCGAGTTTCATTGTTACCCAGAAGTGTCGGGAAGCGGGGCAGCAATGTCTGTTGGAGGACGGCGCGGCAGCCGAGACTTCCTTGCGCGAGCTGCCAGCACTGGCGAAGGTTGGCCATGGCGGCTTCGACGCTTGCGTTCTCGCCGCCGGCCAGGTGCTGGGCGTCAAAAGCGAAGCAAACCACATCGGGGCGGAAGCGGTAGAGGGCGGAGTTTGGGTCGGATAACTCCTGGCGGTACAGGCCATAGGGGCCGACGTAGATGTCAAACAAGAAGCCTCGCCGCAGGCCGCCGAGCCTGATGCCTGGAAGGAGATGACTCAACGTGGAGGACCCCAGGAAGGCGAGCTTGATGACGGGGAACGGCGGTTTCGGGCCGCCCTGTGCGGCGGCTACGGCGCGCTGCAGGGTTTTGTCGAGCTTGCCGGCGCGAATAAAATCCATGCGGGTGTTGGCGAGTCTCTGCAGGGTGAAAAGGGCAACTTTACCCGATTCCTGCCGCGCTGCCTGCAAGAGGCCGGCCCACTCCGGTAACTCCGGTAGCCAAGCTAACTCAATGGACATAAACCAGGAATCTCCGTTGCGCTGGATTTCTCGTTCAGCCCTCAGCTCGCAAAGGGTGTGGGTGTTGGCTGGCGTTGCCGTACACTTATCCACAGGTGATACCCTCCTAGGATAGCAGGTCGTGTCCACCGTCCGCCCGCGCCTCCAACGGTACGCATTCGACCCTTATGAACGCCGATCGTCCGCGTTGATGTCTTAGGGAGGCATTTCAATCATGTTTTTGAAGCCTGCTCCGCAGAGCGCTTTGGACGCTGCGCTCCCCGTAACTCCAGCGGCCGCGTCTGGATCCTTCACCGCTGCCGATGCGCGCAAGAGAACCGAGCCTCACGCGCAGCGCCGCTTATCGGGTTGGGACTGGCTGGGCATGCTGGCCGGGTTTTTGCTTACGCTGGCCATTACGGTTGTCAACTCACGGCACCGTATCTTCTGGGAAGACGAGATGCTGGGCTGGCAGTTGCTGCGGGATCCCTCGTGGCACCACATGGTGCGTGCGTGGAACATCGGCGCCGATGGCGGCGGCTTCTCCTTCTATCTTCTCGGACGCGCTTGGTTCCACCTTTTCGGTGATTCCCGCTTGGCTTTTCGTCTTTTCTCGTCCACGTGCTTTGGCCTCGCTTTCGTGGCGCTCTGGGCGGCGCTGCGGCGTTTGTACCCGACGTGGATTGTTGCCCTTGCTGCGTTCAATACGATGTTTTTCAGCCCGCCGCTTACCATGCACTTTTTAGAGGGCCGATTCTATGGCCTTCTGGTCATGAGCACCGCGCTGGCCCTTTGGCTTGCATTGCGTCTTGACGAGACGTTCGAGGCTACGCCGAAGCGCATGTATCTGGCGGCCTTTCTGATCCATGGTCTGCTGACAACGAGTCATCTTCTTGGTGTTGTGTTCAGCTTCTTTGTGCTTCTGGCTACCGTGATTCTTGATCGCCTGCGGGGTGGTCTGCGGCCGGGGCTGTATTTGACTGTCGCGACTGCCTGGCTGCTGTTGCTTCCAGAGAGGAACTCTATCGTTGCCGCGGGTCGTGTGGGCAAGCCGCATTTCTGGACGCGTGCGCCGCATATTTTAGAGATCGTGGGTGCATACAGTGGCTTCAGCCACGAGATCCTGCTGGTGCTGGGCGTGCTGATTGTTGCCGCCGTGGTGCTGTTGAGGCGCAGCCCCGAAGGCGTCCGGCGTGCTTTGGCAGCGGAGTTTCGGCGCCGCCGCGCGGCTTATATTCTTGGTAGCTGCCTTCTGCTCGCGCCTCTGCTCTTTCTAATCGAAGGCCTGGTAGGAACATGGCTTTTTAACGAACGCTATCTGCAGCCGGTGACGTTGGGATTGGCGTTCGTTACAGCGGAATTGCTTGCCATCGCAAGCGATCACTCGATGGTGGCTTCGGTTGCCCGGCGGTGGCCTGTGCCGCTGACGGTTGCGCGTGGCCTGGGTGCGGTTGTGTTTGGTGCGCTCACCCTGTTCTGGGTGTTTCACCATGTGGCTCTGAATACGCCCGAAGTGCCGGATTTCACCCAGGCCCTGACGGCGCGACTGCCGCATCACTTGCCCGTCGTTGTCGACGATGCGTTTACCTTCACGAATCTTATCGGGAGACAGTCTGATTCCGGCGTGAACTACATGTTCCTGCTCGATTGGCCATGGGCTGTTTCCGACAGCTCACCGCGGCTTGAGGTCACGCAATATCACCTGATGGAGAACTGGAAGCGTGCGGGATACTACGCCGACAACGTTGAAAACAGCGCGGCGTTCTTTCGGGATCATGCGCGTTTTCTCGTCATCGACGAAGTGGGGCTGCACGCCGATCCAAGCATCAAGCCGGAGATCGGCAACCCATATGCCGCGCGCCTTGCCGCCGATCCGCAGTACCAGATGCGGAAGGTGTTTACGCTGGACCGGGCTTGGCACGATGGCGTACGCGACACGGTTTGGCTCGCCTGCCGTGGCGACTGCAGTGCGGATGCCGATCCGATTGTTGGGCCGGATTACTGCGTGATCTATGCACCGGAAACGCCATGTTGCATCGGCCAGCCGTGCATGGCTACGCTGCCGCCTGAGGTGAAAAGGAAGATCAGCTAGGTTTACAGGTTCACTTATAGCGTTGCTGATGCCAGGCCCACGCATCGCGCAGGATCACGTCGATGTCGGCGCGCTTGGGGGTCCAGCCGAGTGTCTGCTTTGCCTGTTCGGAACTTGCGACGAGACGGGCGGGATCGCCTGGCCGCCGGGGCTTGACCTCTGCGGGGATGGGATGGCCGGTCACCTTTCGCGCTGCTTCAATGACTTCTTTGACGGAGAAGCCGGAGCCGTTGCCGAGATTGAAGATGAGCCGGTCATGCTCATTCAGCGCGTTGAAGGCGAGCAGATGCGCGTCAGCGAGATCGGCGACGTGAACGTAATCGCGGATGCAGGAGCCATCGGGCGTTGGGTAGTCCTCGCCATAGATGAAGATCTTTTCGCGGCGGCCTAGCGCGACATCGAGGATCAACGGAATAATGTGCGTCTCCGGCTCGTGGGCTTCGCCACGGCCGGGGATGGCGCCTGCCACATTGAAGTAGCGGAGGGAGGCGTAGCGCAGGCCGTGGATACGGTTGAGCCAGAGAAGCATTTGCTCCACGAGGAGCTTGCTTTCGCCGTAGGTGTTGGTTGGTTGCAGCGCCGCATTCTCGGGGATGGGAACGAAGGCCGGTTCGCCATAGACCGCGGCGGTGGAGCTGAACACGAGCTTTTTCACGCCGGTATTGTGCATGGCTTCCAGCAGGGAGAGGGTAGACGCCGTATTGTTGCGGAAGTAGAGTTCCGGCTTCTGCATGCTTTCGCCGGCTTCGATCAGCGCGGCAAAGTGGAGAACGCCTTCGGCTCCGCTCTCGCGCAGCACCTGCTCCACACGCTCGCGGTCGGCCAGGTCGGCTTGCACGAAGGTAGCGCCTTGGGGCACATACTTGCGCTGCGCGTGAACGAGGCTGTCAATGATGGTGACCTCATGGCCCCCCTGCAGCAACTGCACGGCTACGGTGCCGCCGACGTAGCCTGCACCCCCTGTTACTACCAGCTTCATGCGTGTGTCCTCTTCGATCCTAGTGTGCTGTTTTACGCTTTAGCGATGGCGGCGCGCAGGGTTTCCGCGGCCAGTTCGGGCGTGATGTCGCGTTGCGGTGAACCCAGCAGCTCAAATCCAACCATAAACTTCCGCACCGTGGCGGAGCGTAATAACGGCGGATAGAAGTGCGCGTGCAGGCACCACTCCGGGTATTGCTCGCCATCGGCCGGAGCCGGATGGAAGCCCATGGAGTAAGGAAACGGGGTGTCGAAGACGCGGTTGTAGCCCTTGGTTACGGTGCTTAGGATCTCAGCAAGACCGGCCCGTTGCGCAGGGCTTTGGGCGGCCACCGTGGTTACCTGCTCGCGTGGAAGAAGCATGAGCTCGAAGGGCCAGATCGCCCAGAACGGCACGAGAGCTACCCAGGTGTCGTTCCCGGCAATGATGCGCTTGTTCTGGTCGAGTTCAAGGGCGAGGTAGGACGGCAGCAAGGAACGATTGAACTCGCGGAAGTAGCTTTGCTGGGCGATGAGCTCCAGCATGGGCTCGTCGGGGATGTGTTCGGTTGCCCAGATCTGCCCGTGCGGATGCGGATTGCTGGCGCCCATCATAGCGCCGCGGTTTTCAAAGATCTGCACGTAGCGGATGTCTTTATGGGCGCTGAGCTCGGTTTCCTGCTCGGCCCATTGATCGACGACACGCGCAATGGCGGGGATCTCCATGGTTGCGAGTGTCAGATCATGGCGTGGATCGAAGCAGAGCACACGGCAAATGCCGCGTTCGGTTTGGGCGCGCAGCAGACCTGTTCCGTCGATGTCCATGTGGGCTTCAGGGACGTCGCTTTTCAGCGCGGCGAAGTCGTTATCGAAGACATAGGTGCCGGTGTAGGCCGGGTTGCGCTGGCCGCCGGCGCGCTCATTGCCGGGGCAGAGATAGCAGGTGGGGTCGTAAGGCAGCGGAGCGGGCCCGCCCGGGGGTTCCGTCTGGCCTTGCCAGGGACGCTGGGTGCGGTGGGGTGAGACAACGACCCAGGAGCCGCGCAATGGGTTCCAGCGCCTATGGGGTGCTTCACGAAAGACCTGTTCGAGTTCCGGCATCTATGCTCCCTCCGCTGCCTGCTGCGCGCGGCGTAGTGCGCCGTCCACCGGCTCACACACAAAGACCTCGGCATCGATGCGGTAGCGCGAGAGATAGGCGGCACGCAATTTTTCGGTGAACTCCTTAATAGCTGCCTTGCGCACAAGATTGACGGTGCAGCCGCCGAAGCCGCCACCGGTGAGACGGGCGCCGTAGCATCCCTTGAGCGCCGCTGCCGTTTCTACAAGGAAGTCGACTTCTTCAACCGAGCAGGCGAAATCATCGCGCTCGCTCCCATGCGCGATGAGCATGAGTTCGCCGGCTCTCCTGGCATCGCCTGCTTCGAGCGCCTCGCGCATTTGTCTAACCCGTGCGTTCTCGGTGATGATGTGGCGGCACCGCTTGTAGGCTTCGACGGAGATGCTCCCGCGCACCTCTTCGAGATCGCCTTCCGACGCATCGCCCAGGTCCTTCATGCCCGGATGGGCCTTCACGATTGCAACCTGACCTTCTTCCACCTGTTGACGGCGTTTGCCATACTCGCCACCACCGATGGAGTGCTTCACCATGGAATTGCAGACAACAATGGAGGTATCTGCGATGGCGCCGCGGTCCATCGGAACGGCTTCGTGCTCCAGCGTGCGCGTGTTCAGCAGCAACGCGCTGCCCTTTTCTGCAAGCACAATCACGGTCTGGTCCATGATGCCGGAGGGCGCACCGACAAAGTTATTTTCTGCCCTCTGGCAGAGCAGCGCGATCTCTTCCGGCGGCATGCTCCCGCCGGTGTGTGCCAGGAGTGCAAAGGCGGTTGCCACTTCTACGCTGGCCGATGAACTTAAGCCGCTGCCCAGCGGTACGTCGCCGCGCAGGTTCAGTGTGAAGGGTGCAGGCTGCAGGCCTTTCGCCTCCATTTCACGCAGGACACCTACGGGGTAGTCACTCCAGTCACCCGAGCGTCCATGGCGGTCTTCCGGCTTCTCCGCGTGCTCTCCCGTGAATCGTTCACTGCGAAAGCGATAGGCGCCGTCCGTGGCCGGGGCGATGTGCGCCTCCGTGTAGAAGGGGATGGCCATCGGAAGCACAAGACCGCCGGTGTAGTCGGTGTGCTCGCCAATGAGGTTCACTCGCGCGGGGGCAATCGCTGTATGCTGTCCTTCGGTCATCCTATCTCCGCTTCAGGCCGAAGCTTGTTCGTCTCTATGCTGGCGCTCCTACATTAACGTAAATCGTGTGCGAACGCGTAAACGCTTTCAAGAGGCCTTTCGAGCGCAGGTTCTGTGCATCCCGCAAAGGATTCATACTCGCAGATTGCGCACGTAGTCGGCATCGATGCGCAAAGCCTGGAACGGCGGCATGTCAAAGGATTCCTGCTCGACGAAGGCGTGGCGGATGTGCCCTCCTTTGGCGGCTTCGAAAATCTTGCGGAAATTGACTGTGCCCTGCCCCAACTCTGCGGCCGGCGGCGGAGCCACAACCGTGGCGGGCTGGGCTGTCGCTTTAAAGTCCTTGATGTGCAGCATGGAGATGCGGTTGGGATATTTGTGCAGGTAGGCTACGGGATCGCCGCCGCCCACGGTGACCCAGCCGCAGTCCATCTCGAAGGTTACAAGCGCCGGATCGGTGAGGCGGATCATCTCATCGAATGGAACGAGACCGTCCTTCGCGGCAAATTCCATGGTGTGGTTGTGATAGCCGAACTGCATGCCGGCGGCCTTCACCTTCAAACCCCACTGGTTGAAGCGCTCCGCATTCCACCGGTAGTCCTCCATGGTGAAGCTTTCAACCTGTGTGCGAAAAGAACTGCCCTGCAGGCGGGAAGGATCCTTGATGCCCGGAAACGAACAGATGATGTACTGCAGGCCAAGTGCCTTGCAGAAGGACACGGTCTCATCGAAGCTCTTGCCAAGGTCGTTGGCCGAGTAGTGCGCGCTTACCAATGACAGGCCGGCGGCGCTCATCGCGGCTTTTACCTCATCCGGGGAATGGCCGTAAAAGCCTGCTGCTTCCACCTCCTTGTAGCCCAAGGCGGAAACCTGTTTGAGTGTGCCGAGGTAGTCTTTCGCCAGCTGCTCCCGCACGGAATAAAGCTGCAAGCCGAGGGGTAGCCCGAGCGGTTCTGCCCAAGCACGGCGCCCTTTGAACGCGACCAGACTCGCTGCTGTACCCAAGCCTACAAACCGGCGACGACTCAGCGTCTTGAAACCCATAGCTCTTTCCTCCAAACCTTTTCGTGCTTCTGCAACACTATTCAAACCCACCATGGATCAACGGGTACTTCCTGTAATACGACGCGCGAGAGCATATCGACGGCCGCGGAAAGCCCTTCGTGGATGGAAGCCAGCGCGTCCTCGTGCTCAATACTCAACACGCCGTCATAGCCCGCCAGCCGCAACGCGCTCACGATCGCCTTCCAGGCCAGTTCGTCATGACCCCAGCCTACGCTGCGAAAGAGCCAGGAGCGTTCGGCCATATGGGCGTAGCTCTTGGTGTCCAGCACGCCGTTGCGGGCGCGGTTTTCCGGGTTGATGGCGACGTCTTTGGCGTGAAAGTGGAAGATAGCGTCGCCGAGTGCCCGGATGGCTGTGGGGATGTCCACACCTTGCCACCACATGTGACTTGGGTCGAAGTTGATGCCGATGGCCTCACCAGCCTCGGCACGCAGCCGCAGCAGGGTTTCGGCGTTGTATACGCAAAATCCCGGATGGGCTTCAAGGGCGACACGGACTCCTGCGTCGCGGGCTACGGCGTTGAGTTCGCGCCAGTAGGGCAGCAGGCGCTCGCTCCACTGCCAGGCGAGGGCTTCTGCGAACTCCGGCGGCCATGCGGTGGTGATCCAGTTGGGTGTCCGGTCGTGGGGACTGCCGCCGGGACAGCCTGAAAAGGTGACGACGGTTTTCACGCCCATCTGCTCTGCCAATCGGATTGTCTTCCGCAACGTTGCATCATCCCGTTCGGCGATATTGGCCTGAGGATGGACCGGGTTGTTGTGGCAGCTTAGGGCGCTGATGTTCAGGCCTGCGTCGCGGATGGCGCCCAGAAACTTTGCACGGCTTCCCGCATTTGCAAGCAGGTCATCGACGTTGACATGCGCCGATCCCGGCCAACCGCCTGTCCCGAGTTCCAGGCTTTGGATAGCCGGGTATCTCTTGAGTTCGACCAGAAGCGCAGTGAGGTCGAGATTTTGAAAGACCGGGGTGAATAGCCCTACTTGCATTGCCAATACTCCATGCGGTTCCCTTACAAAGGTGCTTCTGTGGCGAATTCCGCGGCTTGAACCTGGGTCACGCTTTCGTCTTCGCGGTCCCTGAACAGGGATACGAAGAGCAGCAAAGCGAATACGGATGCCCCGGCAGCTATCAGCCAGATGGGCGTCCATGCATGCCCGGGAGCGCCATACGCTGCGGGCATCGTGTAGTGCTGCACCACTGCGCCGGAAGCCCACGATCCGACAAACATGCCGATGCCGTAGGTGATGAAGGTAATCAGTCCCTGGGCGGCTGCGCGCAGGGCCAGGGGCGTTTTACGGTCGATATAGATCTGGCCGGTGACGAAGAAGAAGTCATAGCAGATGCCGTGCAGCAGGATGCCCAGCCACAGCATCCACATGCGGCCGCCCACACCGCCGAAAGCGAACAACGCGTAGCGAAGGACCCAGGCTGTCATGCCGGCGATCAGCATGCCCTTTACGCCGAGGCGTCGGAAGAACCAGGGAATGAGCAGCATGCAACCGAGTTCGGAGAACTGACCGCCCGTCATCTTGCCGGCGGCATTGCGGACGCCGGCCTCGTTAAGAAACAGGTTGGTGAACGCGTAGTAGAACTGCAGCGGGATGCAGATCAGGAACGAGGCGAGGGCGAAGATGGCCACCGGGCGTTCGCGCAGAATGCTGATGGCTTCTGTGGGGAAGAGGCCGGCAAGACCTGTGCGGCTGGACGTCCGTGCCAGCGGTGGTGTGGCTGGGAGCGTGATGCAGTAGGCTGCGAGAACCAGCGACACCCCTGCTGCGATCTGCAGAGGATGCGCTGTGCTTTCAAGACCAAGTGAACCCACAAGCAATCCTGCGACGATCCATCCAGCAGTACCGAGCACGCGAATCGGACCGAACTCCAGCTTCGGGTCGCGCATCTGTCGGAATGCCAGTGAATTTGTCAGTGCGAGGGTGGGCATGTACATCAGCGCGTAGAGCAGAAGCACAATGTAGACGCTCCCAAAAGTGCTTTGCCGCGAGGCGAGCAGCAGCAGAGCGGCGCCGACGCCATGCAGGACCACAAGAACATAACGTGTGTCGAAGAACTTATCGGCAACAAGGCCGACAAAGAAGGGAGCGACCATGGCGCCGACGGCTGTGGTCCCGGCGGCAAGGCCGATCTGGGCGTCGGACAGGTGCAGACCGCGGGCGAGATAGGTCGCCAGCGTGACGTACCACGCACCCCAGATGAAGTATTCGAGAAACATCATCGCGGCGAGCCGCGCGCGCATGCCCAAACTGTTCACGGTTGCCCCACACGAGAACCCTCGACGTTCTGCCATATCCCGCCCTGGGCTGCACTCCTCAGCATCGCCTGCACGATTTGCATGATACGGTCGGCATCCGCGAAGGTACACACGGTGGGGGGTGGAGGGGTATCTGCCCCTGCGCGCACCCAAGCGTAGGCATCGGCGATTACGTTGCGGAAGGCATCCGCCCAGCTCTCCCCATGGCCACCGGGAAGGTGAGCATAGGGGCGTGCCTCGGGGCGTAAGAGGGCGGGATCTTTCGCAAGCACTTCGTTGGCGCGGTCGTGGTGGCCGCACCAAAGTTCATTCTGCCGCTCCTGCTCCCATGCGAGCGACCCTCCACGGCCATTTAACTCCAGGCGGAGATCGTTCTTGTGGCCCGGCAGCACCTGCCCTACGTTGACCGAACCGATGGTGCCATCCTCGAAACGCAACAGCACCGTGGCCAGATCCTCGCGTTCGATCTGCACTGGCTCCAGGGTGTCGGCGGCAGCTCCTGTGAAGGCGCTGGATGTTCCCGGTGTCTTGTAGCGTGTTGCGACCACGGTCTTCATGTTCGTAAGCACCGCGACGATCTTTCTCCCCGTGACGTGCTCGGCCAGGTCGCACCAGTGCGAGCCAATGTCGGCCAGCGCTGAGCTTGGACCGCCCTTTCGGGGATCCAGGCGCCAGGAATAAACGCGGGCATCGGTGAGCCAGTCTTGCAGATACTGTCCGTGAACAAAGCTCAGATCGCCCAACTCGCCACTGCGTACACGGGCGCGCATCTCCTGAACCAGCGGATTGCCGCGATAGTTGAAGGTCACCGCATTGACTACACCGGCAGCGTGCGCGGCCTGGACCAAAGAAGCAGATTCCGAGGCGTCCCTCGCGAGCGGCTTGTCCGAGATGACGTGCTTGCGTGCGGCCAGCGCGGCCAGGCTGACAGGGTGATGCATGTGGTTGGGAGTGGTGTTGTGGATGACGTGAATGGCGGGGTCGGCAATCAGGTCTTCGTAGCTACGGTAGACGCGGGATACGCCAAGCCGGTCCGCAGCGGCTTGGGCTGAGGCCTCGCTCGAACCGGCGATACCTACGACGTCGACAAAACCCAGCCGGCGGACAGCATCGATATGGTGCGCCGCGATGAAGCCCGGCCCTACCAGTCCCATTCCGATGCGATCGTTCACCCAGGCCCCCGCCCACACCCTAGCGCAATGGGCTGTGCGTTGTACATCCTGCTGTGTTTTGGCCGATCACATCGTAGGCGGGGCGAAGCCGCAGTCGTTCTTAAATGCAGGTGTACTCGCGCCAGGCCTCGGTCTCGGCGATCCCTTTGAGCATGGCAAAGCGCTCCCGGAGCAGGCGCCGAATATGGGGCACGAGAACGACGTACCCGACGATGCGTCCCGGCCAACCGAACGGCATGGTGAAGCGCAGTTCGTCTTCCAGCACCACACCGCCCTCGACCTCGCGAAAACGGTGATCGTGCTCGAAGGTCTGGAAGCGTCCCTGGAGCATGCGGTCCTGGAAGTGAAAGGGGGGCTCGTACTGCGCAATAAGCGAGACATGGAAGTTGGGAAAGCCCAATTGCCATCCCTCCCATCGCACGGTGTCGCCGCCTTGCACGCAGCCTGTTGTGCGTCCGGCGACGGGGTGCATGCCAAGTTCCTTTTGCACGATGGCGATGTTCGTGGAGAGCGCGAAGCAGCGCTCGATGGGCGCTTGGATGACCGTGCTGGCGCGAAGAGTGAACATCCTTTGTCAGATGCCGATCGACAGAACACGTAGATTGCCGCTCCCGTTCGTTGTTCAGGGTGCGAATCGCCTTTCAGCGAGCTCAATCAGTGGAGTAAGCGCCCAGATGTAGGGCCGTGTGCCTGCGCCCTTTCTCACCATCGTGAGCAGACCCGCACGGTGGAGTGCGAGCAGCATGGTCGTCAGCTTCGGCCTGCTTGGTGGCGTTACGGCCCAGTGGACCTGTCCGGCCTGGAAGACGGGCGTTGTAAAAATAAAATCGAGGAGCGGGATGGCGAACTGACTTCTCGTTTGTTCCAAGAACCGTGATTTCAACGTTCCGTAAAGATCCAGCATGGCAGTTGCTTTCTGCGCATTTTGTCCGGCCTGCTGCTCGACTGCACGGAGAAAAAATCTAATCCAGTTCATCCAGGACTGCCCCGAACGCCCCAAGCCGTTCAGGGAAACGATGTATTCGTCACGGTGAGCTTCAATGTACTCAGACAGATAAAAGTTCGGCTGTTGCAGCAAACCGCGCTCATACAGAAAGATGGGCACCAGGATGCGCCCAAGCCGGCCATTGCCGTCCAAAAAGGGATGCAGAAATTCAAACTGCGCATGCACTATCGCCAGTTGAACGATGGGATCGCGCTCATCGGAGTGATAGTACTTCTCCCAGTTGCTCAAGGCATCCGGAAGCCGGTTCCACTCGGGCGGGGTGAACCGTACCATCTGCTTGCCGCCTGCGAGGGAACCGATGTAGTTCTGTTGGCGGCGAAACTCGCCACGTGCCTTGTTTTGGCCTCTCACACCGCTGAGAAGCGTGGCATGCAGTTTGAGCAGCAGGTTCAGGTGAAAGGGTCTGCGACTCAGGGCTGTGGTCGCGATCTGAAGTGCCTTACGGTAATTCAGGATTTCTTCAATATCGTCTCTGCGGGCTGCGCCGGAGGGCGGTTCTCCCGCCTCAGACTGCAGCACCTCGCTCATGGTTGCGAGTGTGCCTTCGATTCGCGACGAAAGCACCGCCTCCTGCACTGTTAAGGGAGCCAGCAGCATAGAGGCATTAGGCAAATGCCGCAGCATGCCGTTGTAGGCCGCGAGGCTACGGTTGGCAGCACCTATCGGAGATATCAGACTTGACCAGTCGATATCTTTCACCGGGAGCGTTCGTGGAATGGCAGGTTTCAGCATGGTGGGCTTGTCGTAAGCGAATTGACGTCAACCGGGATTGTCGTAAGTATAATCGGTTTCACTTACGACAAGGACTCGCAGATGTAAATTTGCTTACGACAAGCCTCGACAGATTCAAAGCTCAGTGGCGTGGGTAGCCACGAGCCCCTTCGCGCGGTCCAGGAAATCCGCTACGCTGCTCGAGCCCTGATCGCCTTTGCCGCGCACGCGTACGCTGACGGAATCGGTTTGCATTTCCTTATCGCCTACGACGAGGATGAAGGGCACCTTTTGCAATCCAAAATCACGGATTTTTCCCTGCATTTTGCCGTTGGAGGCATCGAGTTCCACGCGCAGGCCGGCAGCTTCCAGCCTCCCTTTCACCGTTTCGGCGTAGGGTAGATGTTTTTCATTGGAGATGGGCACGAGGCCGACCTGTACCGGGGCGAGCCACAGGGGAAATGCTCCTGCATAGTGCTCGATGAGAACACCGAAGAAGCGTTCGACTGAGCCGAAGAGTGCGCGGTGAACCATGACGGGCTGGTGCCGCTCGCCGTCTTCGCCGACATACTCGAGTTCGAAACGTTGTGGAAGCTTGAAGTCGAACTGAACGGTGGAGAGCTGCCAAAGGCGGCCCAAAACGTCGACCAGCTTGATATCGATCTTGGGGCCGTAGAAGGCGGCTTCGCCGGGAAAGGTTTGGAACGGCAACCCGCGCCGGGTGAGCACGTCTCGCAAGGCGCTCTCGGATTCGGCCCATTCCTCGGGAGTGCCGATGAAATCCGGGTTGCCGGGCTGATGGGTTGAGAGCTCTACACGGTATTCCGAGAAGCCGAAGGTTTTTAACACGGCTTCCGCGAAGTCCAGGCAGCCTTCGACCTCGGCTTCGATCTGGTCGCGGGTGCAGAAGATGTGCGCATCGTCCTGGGTGAAGCCGCGGACGCGCAGCAGCCCGTGCATCGTGCCGGAGCGCTCGTAGCGGTAAACGTTGCCGAGTTCCGCGTAGCGCTGCGGCAGATCGCGGTAGCTTTTCGGCGTGGATTTATAGATGAGGATGTGGCCGGGGCAATTCATCGGCTTGAGGCGGTACTCCGCGTCGTCGAGTTCCATGGGCGGGTACATGTTTTCCGCGTAGACCGACTCATGGCCGGAGATGCGCCAAAGCTCACGCCGCATGATGTGCGGGGTGTAGACCATGGAGTAACCGCGCCGCAGGCACTCCTCGCGCATCCAGTCTTCCATCGTCTTGCGGATGAGGCCGCCCTTGGGATGCCAGAAGATCAAGCCCGCGCCGGCGATCTCCTGGATGCTGAAAAGGTCGAGCTGCTTGCCGAGCACGCGGTGGTCGCGCGCCTTGATCTCTTCAAGATGCTTGAAGTGGGCGTCGAGGTCTTTTTGTGAGAAAAAGGCTGTGCCGTAGATGCGCTGAAGCTGCTGGTTGTCCTCTTTGCCCAGCCAGTAGGCGCCGGCGATGCTCATGACCTTGAAGGCTTTTACGCGGCCGGTTGAGGGCACATGCGGTCCGCGGCAAAAATCTGTGAAGTTACCGTTGCGGTAGAGCGAGATGGCTTCGCCGGGCTCTGTAAAGCGCTCAATGAAGTGCACCTTCATGAACTCGCCATGGCTGCGGTAGTCTTCGAGGCCTCGCTCGCGGGGTTCGGTGACGCGCTGGAAGGGCTCATCGCGTTTGACCACCTCGGCCATGCGTGCTTCGATAGACGCGAGATCAGCTTCGGTGAACGGCACCTCGCGGTAGACGTCGTAGAAGAAGCCGTTGTCGGTCGCCGGGCCGTGGCCGAGCTTGGTTTCGGGAAAGAGTTCGAGGATGGCTGTCGCCATCACGTGCGCCGCCGAGTGGCGCACGACGCGCAGCGCGGCCGGGTCGGTCTCCTTCAACAACTCAAGCGCCACGTCCTCATTGAGCGGGGCGCGCAGGTCTACGAGCCGCTCGCCGGTCCCGCTCTCGGCCGCATACATGCCCGCTTCGGTCTGCTCGGCCTTGGCCTCGTCTTCGGCGGTCTCGCTAGTCTTTGAAGCCCGGGAGGGCCGCACGCGCGCCACGACCACTGCGGCGGCCAGCCGCGGCGAAATGCTATTGGCAACATCAAGCGGTGTTGTGCCGGGTGCGACCTCGCGCACCGAGCCGTCGGGAAGCTGAACCTGGATCATCTCGCTCACAGCTTTCAAGGATAGATCGTCATAGGCAAAGCGTCCTGCGAGGACCCCCTTCCGTGGGTCGCCGTCTCCCCATTTGTTGTACTGCCCAACCCCCTCCGTGGCATCGCGGACACCCGGGAACGGGCCTACCGTAAATCCAGCCTGCTCCCACGGTCACGACAGCGGGCTCTTGAGGTTTCAGTCCCATGCACATGCTCTGCAAGGTTTCCACCCTCTTCAGTGACGTCGATTGCCCAACCTGTGGACAGGGTTTTCTGGTTTACTGGACCCGTCAACGGGCCGGTGAGCGCGAAGAGCAGCGCGAGATGCTGCAAAAACTGCTCTGCCAACAGCACACCTCCATCGGTTCCGCCGACGCCCACGCGCCTGCCTTCCAGATGCCCGACGCTCCCGTAGCCCTCACCCGGCGCCAGCATCAGCCGCTCGCCGCGGCGGTTCCTCTTTACAGCTAAAGCATTCGGTCGCCGTCCTCCGCTACAATGGAGGGCGGCGACCCGGTCTGAAAGTCAGTGGGCGCACCTATAGCTGCAAAGCGCCTCTATGAGCTGGTTCAAACGCGAAGACCACGAAATCCAAGCAACGCCCAACCACGAGGTCCGCACCGAGGGGCTTTGGGTGAAGTGCCCCGAGTGCCGCAAACTGATCTGGAAGGCCGACCTTGAGGCCAATCTTCAGATTTGCCCGCATTGCGGTTACCATTTCCGCATCGGGGCGCGGGAACGCCTCGACGGTCTGCTGGACCCCGGTTACGAGATCGTCGACACGGGTCTTCGATCAACCGATCCGCTCGATTTCTTCGACTTGAAGCCGTACAAGCGCCGCCTTGCGGAGGCCCAGGCGAAGACAGGGCTTGACGATGCGATTGTGAACGCGACGGGCACCCTGGAAGGACAGCCTCTAGTCGCCTCCGTTATGGAATACGGCTTCATCGGTGGGTCTATGGGGTCAGTCGTAGGCGAGACGATCGCTCGCGCGGTGGACCGGGCTTATGAAACACGAACGCCGCTGCTCATTGTCTCCGCTTCGGGGGGCGCGCGGATGATGGAAGGGATTGCCAGCCTGATGCAGTTGGCCAAGGTTTCAGCAGGCCTGGCGCGGCTGGACGAGGTAGGCGTTCCGTATATCTCGCTGATGACCGACCCCACCACCGGCGGCGTAACGGCCAGTTTTGCGATGCTGGGCGATCTGAACATTGCCGAGCCGGGCGCGTTGATCGGCTTTGCGGGGCCCCGGGTCATCGAGCAGACCATCCGGCAGAAGCTGCCCGAAGGTTTTCAGCGTTCCGAGTTTTTGCTGCAGCACGGGTTCCTGGATGCGGTGGTGCCGCGCAAGGAGCTTAAATCCTATTTGGCCAACGCGTTTGGCTGGATGGCGGGCAGCAAGGCTGTCCCGGCGCATTAAGAGTTGAAGGCTGCAGAGTGGATCCCCTTTCACCCTCTCGAACGGCTCTGCGCGTAGCGCTTCGGCGCGCCGCTCATCAGATTGTGGACGCGCAGCCGCTGGTGTTTCCGGACCCGTTTGCCACACGCATTCTGAGTCCCGAGGCGATAGCGGAGATCCGACGCACGCCCGGGGCGGAGCGAAAGCCCTTCTCGGCGGCTATGCGTTCCTGGATGGTGGCGCGGGCACGACTCGCGGAAGACATACTTGCCGACACTGCTGCAGGGCACCCGAAGGTGCAGTACCTTGTGCTCGGGGCGGGGCTGGATACGTTTGCGCTGCGTAATCCCTACATGAATGTGCGTGTCTTCGAGGTCGATCACCCGGCGACGCAGGCCTGGAAGCGAGGGCAGCTCGCAGCTGCGACGCTTGGCTTGCCGGTCCAAGCGACGCTGGTGCCGGTCGACTTTGAGACGCAGTCGCTACGCCAGGAGCTGTTGCGAGCCGACTTCGATTTTGCGGTTCCGACGGTGACGGCCTGGCTTGGCGTCGTCCCTTACTTGACTGCCGAGGCGTTCGGCGCGACGTGCCGCGTTCTCGGACGGTGTGCGCCGGGTTCCCAGGTCGTTTTTGATTACGGTCAGCCGCGCGAGGTGTTGCCGCCCGTGGAGCAGCTCATGCACGATTCGCTGGCGGCACGGGTGGCAAAGGCGGGCGAACCATTTCAGCTGTTCTTCACGCCTAGGGCGCTGGCGGAAGAGTTAGAGGTTTTCGGTTTGCGCGTAAGGGAGGATTTGGGCAGTCCGGAGATCAATCGGCGCTATTTTTCGCACCGCACGGATGGCCTTGGCCTCAGAGGGTCGGCCGGACGGATCTGCCATGCCGGAACTGCCTGAGTGCAGGAGTGCAGGTCAGGTAGCTGCTTTCGGTTGAAGGATCGAGAACTGCGACAATCGATCCAGGATTCTCGCGTACGCAGGCCGTGCTTGCGACTAGCGAACTGAAACGAGAAGAGTTTGCTCATGCATTATCAGGAAGCCCTGGAGAAACTGGCGGCCCTTGGCCCCGAACTTCGCACCGGAAAGGCGCTGGCTCCCGGGACGGAGCGGCAGAAATTCTCCCTTGACCACATCCGGACGCTGCTTGCCGAGCTCGATCATCCGCAACGGAGATTCCCCTCGGTTCTGATCGCGGGCACGAACGGCAAAGGCTCCACGGCTGCAACCCTTGCTTCGATCTGCGCAGCTGCCGGGTTGAGGACGGGGCTGTATACCTCGCCGCACCTGACCCGTGTGAATGAACGCATTCGGGTAGATGGAGCCGAGATCCCGGACGGCGATTTCGGCCGGCTCTTTGGTGAGGTTTATGCCTGCGCCGAAGAGCTTACCGGCCAAGCCCGATTGCCACACATTCCCAGTTTTTTTGAACTGCTTACAGCGGTTGGCTTTCTGTATTTCGCGGAGCAGAGAGTGCAGATGGCTGTGCTGGAGGTCGGTCTGGGTGGCCGGCTGGATGCCACCAATGTCGTCGAGCCGATGGTTTCGGTGATCACCGACATCGGCCTCGACCACACGGAATTTCTGGGCAATACGTTGTGCGAGATTGCGCGTGAGAAGGCCGGGATCCTGCGCCCCCATGGCGTGCTCGTCACTCTGTCGCAGCATCCGGAGGCAAATGCTGCGATTGGCGAGATGGCGATGGCTCTCCAGGTTCGTGGCGTCGATGCGGCTCGTTTTCTTCCTCCCCGTGACTACATGCGCGCGCCGGTGCCGCCGAGCGTTTCCCTCCCGGAACTGCCGGCAAGCCGTGCTGAAGCTTCTGTCCCCCACAACCTCAATGAGCTGGAAGGCCCAGGCGTTGGTGTTTTGTCTGGGCAGAGTCCTGCGGCGAGCACCGAGGTGCCAGCGGAGCCGTCACCTCTGGGCACCAACAGCTATCCGATTTCAATGGATGGCGAGGTCCTCATGCTCCGCTCGCCACTTGCGGGCCAGCACCAGCAGCGGAATCTTGCACTTGCTGTCGCCACGGCACTGGAGTTGCGCGCAAATCACGGCTTTTCCATTCCGAATGCCGCCATTGAAGCTGGAGTCGCTCAGACCCGGTGGCCGGGTCGTCTGGAGTGGCTGGCCGCCGATCCCGGCGCGGCGCATCCGCACGCTCCGCTGCTGCTGGATGTGGCGCATAACCCTGCCGGGGCCTGGACGCTGCGGGCTGCGCTGTCGCAGTTGCCGGAGGACCGCCCGCGCACGCTGATCTTCTCTTGCCTGGCCGACAAAAACATCCAGGAGATGGCCAGCATCCTGTTTCCGCTCTTCGATTGCACCTCCGGGGACCCGGCGCGGCGTCGCGATCACATTATCCTGGCGCCCATTCCCAACCCACGCGCCGCGACCGTGGACGACCTCTTGGCTGTCGCGCACCGGCTCGACGTTCCGGCGCATGCCGCACCGCATCTCGCCGGCGCGCTTCACCAAGCGCAGACGCTTACGCCGGTGGAAGGGGTGATCGTTGCTACGGGGTCGGTTTACCTGGTGGGCGCTCTGCGATCCTTGGCTCTGGCTGAAACTCCGACAACCGGCCGGGACGTTTAGCATAGCGGGATGCCCCAGCCCGAGGTGCTGCCCGGCGCCGAGCCGACCGCAGCCGCCCAGAACATCAGCCGTCAGCCCCCGTTGTTCTTTCGATGGCTGAGTTACCTGCTTCTTCTGCCGCTGGTGTCGCTTGCGACCGCCGCTTTTGGGTCGGTTTCTCTCGTCTGCGGGCTCTGGGACAGCTCCGGGCGGCAACAGCATGGGGTAGCCCGGCAGTGGGCGCGTGTGCTGCTGCGGCTGGCGCTTTCGCCGGTAACGGTGGAGCATGCCGAACGGCTCCATGGCCTTGGTCCTGCGGTGTTTGCTGCCAACCACTTGAGCTATTACGACACGCCGGTCCTGTTTGCGAAGCTTCCCTTTCAGTTCCGGATCATGGCGAAGGCCTCGCTGTGGAAGCTGCCGTTCATTGGCTGGTACCTGCAGCGGTCAGGGCAGGTGTCGATCGATCAAAGCTCGGCGCGCGCGGGGGTAGCGAGCCTGGGGCGCGGCGCGAAGACGCTGCAGGCTGGTTTACCGCTCCTGGTGTTTCCGGAGGGTGGACGTACGGCTTCAGGAGAACTTCAGCCTATGGCGGCCGGTGCGGCCTGGATGGCGATCAAGGCGCAGGTTCCCCTTGTACCTCTCACGCTGGTGGGCACGTATGAGCTGCTACCGATCCATGTGTACGCGCTGCATCCGAGGCCGTTAAAGCTGATTGTCGGAGAGGCACTATCGACCGTGGGTTTGACGACCCGGGACGCTGAACGACTCACGGAGGAGTTACGGCTGGAGATCTTCCGGACGTATACGGGCGGAGTCTGACTACGGGGGTCTCCCCGCGCCCAAAGCGTAAGCCGAAGACTCGTGACGAGCAGGTATCAGGCCGCGCGCCGCTTGACGGCGCCCCGCGTACGTACCGTGCGCTGGCCTGGCAGGGTTTTGTCGCCGGCGGCTTCCAGGCTGGTCCGCAGAGCATCGAGCTCGTGCAGGTAGTCCTGAGCGGGAATTTCGTCCAGAATTTCGTGTAGCTCCGCTGCGAGACCCGCGTTGAGCTTGCCTGAGGTGCGCAGGTGGTGCATCAGGATGCAGAGCTGGTCTTCCCTCTGCGCGATGGCGCGCAGGGTATAAAGCAGTGAATTGATGCGGTAGAACACTTCCGGCGGTTGCGCTACGGCGAGTCCGGCCTTTTTCGCGGAAGTTTTGAAAGCCATCCCATCCACCTCCGAAGCATCTGGGTTCTGAACCCTGAATCTGCGGTTATTTTACCCCGATCTTCTACAATCAGCGGAATGATCGCGCATATTCGCGGGAACGTCCTTTTCAAGGCGCCCAACTCGGTTGTGATTGAATGCAGCGGGGTTGGCTATGAACTCGCAATCTCGGTTGCCACCTATACAGAACTGGGCGATCCGGGTAAAGCGGCTACGCTGCATGTTCATACACATGTGCGCGAGGATGCGCTGCAGCTGTTTGGTTTCCATGAGCTTACCGAGAAGCGGCTTTTTGAAAAGCTGCTGACGATTTCCGGGATAGGGCCGAAGCTGGCCATCACCGTGCTCAGCGGCATCGCGGCGGGGAGGCTGGTGACGGCAATACGCTCGGGCGACCACGCTACGCTGACGAAGATTCCGGGAATTGGAAAGAAGACGGCAGAACGTGTTGTGCTGGAGTTGAAGGACAAGCTCGACGATCTTGCCGCTGCCGGCCCGGCGGCTATGGAGTCCGCGAAACCTGCCCTTGGGGCCATTGCGGACGATGTATTGAGCGCGCTCACGAATCTTGGCTATCCGCGGCCTGTGGCGTTGAAGTCGATAGAAAGTGCCAGCAGGGATGCGGCTGTCACGAAAGACTTTGAGTTGCTATTTCGGGCGGCTATTGCCGCTGTACGCTAGCAGGCGGGGCACGGACTACCTGCGTCCGGCACCGGTCGCGCTTACCGCGAGTGAACCTAGGCCCGGCGACGATACCGGATGGCGAACTCGTAACCCGGATTGGGCGGGTACAACTCGGCGATGAGACGGAGCCGTTCCGCGAGAGCGCCCGGGGCGAGCAACGGGTAATCGCGCTCGCGGAGTTCGCTGTAATCAAAGTCCAGCGCAAGCGAAAGGAGGTAGATTGCAACGGCGTCAGAAAAGGCCGTTTCGGCGAACACGCCGCGCTCCTTGGGGTCCGCTGCGGGAGGCTCGGCGGAGGCGATAAGCTGCAGTGTTCCCCCACCTTCCGCGGCAGATGCTCCGGCGCCGAAGATGCGGCCGGAACCCAGGCCTGAGCCAAAGGCGCGTGCGCGGCGGGAGGTCGTTATGGTTGCGGGAGCCTCCGGCAGCCAGTCAGCAGGGCGACCCAGGGCGAGGTTGCGGGATTCCCAGCCATCGAGGCTGGTTTCACCGCGCACGTTGCTCTGCGCCTGCTGCCAGGCGAGCTCCGCGAAACGCTCGGGAACGCCAGCCCCGTCGGCAAAGGCATGCGCGACGTTGATGAAAAACTCGAAACTCAGGGCGAAGCGATCGCCCATGAGCCGGGTGGAGATGAAAACACCCTGGTTGCCGCTGCTGAGCTCCACGTTGCGATGACAGATGGCGGAGTCGCTGAGTTCGTCGTTCCAGGCCGGCGCGACCATGGCCTGCTCGGGGCTCTCGGCGCGGCTTTTGCGCGGCGATTCGGTCATCTCCGGCTCGCGCAGGGCTACGGGAACGAAATAATAGGTGTTGCCCTTCAACGCTTTGGCAATGGCTTCGGGAACGGCTTCCAGCATGCGGTCGAGATCCGGCCCGGGAACGCCCGTTTCCCCGTAGGTGGCAAAACGCACACCGTTGGCCGAGCGGCGCACCTCGGCCTCGCGCGCCACCTGCGACGCCCTCACCAGCTTGACGCCCTGTCCTTCACCCGCCGTTTCGGCCATCGTTCTATTCTACTGGAGATGGTCTCTCCGCATCACGTCGATCGCGCGCGCCGCGAAGGAACGATTTTCGGCCTTCCCATGGGCGATCTGGGCTGGTTCCAGTCGCTACTGATGGGGCTTGCTTCGGGTTTTACAGCCTTCTTTCTTGCGACGTTTCTGGCGATTGTCGGTTTTGGGATCTACACCGCCGCCACGCACCGCCCCGTCGATTTCGCCCTCACCTACAAGCGTGTCGGGTTCCCTATCGGTCTCGGGGTGGGAGTTTTCGCGCTGGGCTTTCTGGGCGTGCAGTGGATTCGCCGCATCACGACCAGAGGGGCCAGGGAAGATCAGCCCTGATGTGCGTTTTGCCCTCCGTGGCGGGTTGATCGCCTCAACCGAGGGCTGCTCTGTGACCCGGCCAGACCGTCTCCCGAGCTAACCCCTGTCATACTGGCTTCACACTTTCGCCTGGAGTCCTCGATGCCCCCTGTCCGCCCTGCCTCCGTTGCGTTCTCGCTTGGCCGCTGGGGTGCCTTCGCCCTCGCCGCCTCGCTGCTTGCCGGCACAGTTTCTGCGCAGAAGCGGAAGTCTGAAGCCACTGCGGAGGGCGAGAACCCCAAGAACGTTCCGAGCTTCTACGGTCCGCAGCCCGCGGTTGAGAATCTGGATTTGACCATGTATGCGCGCATCCGAACGGAGGCCTTCCAGCACGGGCACGTCATGCAATTTTCTGAGGCGCTGATGGATGGCATCGGGCCACGGCTGACGGGATCGCCGAACATGGCCAAGGCGAATGCCTGGACGCGCGACACGATGACGGCGATCGGCCTAAGCAACGCGCACCTGGAGGACTGGGGTGAGTTCGGCTTCGGCTGGCAGCAGATCAACACCTGGGCGCGGATGGTCTCGCCGGATCCGGAGCCGCTGTGGCTGCAGGCTGCCCCCTGGTCGCCCGCGACAAAGGGCCCGGTCACCGGACAGATTGTCTACCTGCCGATTAGCACGCCCACAGACCTCACGGCACAGCTGGACAAACTGAAAGGCACGCTGGCAGGAAAGATCGTTCTGCTTGGTCCTATGCGGCCCACGCCGGATGTTACGGAGCCGCTTTTCAGTCGCTACACGGATGAGGAATTGAAGAAGATGGAGGCGACGGAAGATCCTTCCGCGCGTCGTCCTGGAGCGGGCCCGACGCAAACGCGGGAGCAGGCGCTGGCTGCCCGGCGTACCCGGGCGCAGGCCCTGACGCAAGCGTTGAAGACGCTGACCGAGGAAGGGGTCGCTGCCATCATCACGCCTTCTCGCGACGGCGGTGACGGCGGGGGCACCGGCATCATCTTTGACGACAACGGCGCAAATCTTGCGACGGGGGCGCAGAAGCCTGAAAACGCCGTGAAGATCCCCAATGCCGTCATGATGATCGAGCACTACAACCGCTTGGCGCGCATGGCCAGCGCGCATGTGCCGGTCACGGTGGAGATCAATATCGAGACCAAGTTCACGGGCGACCATGAGCACGGCTTCGACACCGTTGCGGAGATTCCGGGTACCGATCCGAAGCTGAAAGAAGAGGTCGTGATGGTGGGCGGGCATCTGGATAGCTGGATTTCGGCGACCGGGGCCACCGATAACGGCGCGGGCAGTGTGATGGCGATGGAGGCCATGCGCATCCTGAAAGCGCTGGATGTTCATCCGCGGCGGACCATCCGGATTGCGCTTTGGTCCGGTGAGGAACAGGGACTTTACGGTTCGCAGGGCTACGTGAAGCAGCACTTTGGGACGTTTGCTCCGCCGAATCCGCCTGATCCTGCGGGAACGCCGAGCTATGCGGGGCGGCATGGTGCGCTGACAACTACCAGGGAATGGGAAAAGCTGGACGCGTACTACAACCTGGATAACGGGACGGGAAAGGTGCGCGGCGTGTATTGCCAGGGCAATTACGCTGTGGGGCCGATCTTCAAGCAGTGGATTGCGCCGCTGTCGGATCTGGGCGTGACTTCCATTACGTACCGCAACACGGGTGGGACGGATCACCTCAGCTTCGACGCGGTTGGCTTGCCGGGATTCCAGTACATTCAGGACCCTATGGACTATGAAACCCGCACGCACCACTCAGATATGGACACGGTCGATCGCCTGCATGAGTTCGATCTGGAGCAGGGTGCGGCAGTAGAGGCAATTTTCCTCTACAACACAGCACAGCGCGAGGAGATGATGCCCCGGAAGCCATTCCCGCACCCGGAACTCGACCGTGGGCAGAGCGCGCCGATTCCGAACATCTACCCGAATGCGCAGGTCCCTCCGCCCGATGCGGGCAAGCCGTAATGCCCTGGGGGGAAGTTGAGAGTAGCGGCTCGATGATTTTGGTTACCAATTTCATCTTGTCCGGCTGTGGAGAAGGGTGCTACAATTCAGTCTGATCGTTGGTCTCCGATCTGGTTTTTTTGACAAAGAGTTGGCTGTACGCACCCTTTACAAACAACACCAAATTGCGTTCAGCGGTACATTACGTCTTTTCAAGGAAATCAGTTATGGAACAGGGAACAGTGAAGTGGTTCAACGATACCAAGGGTTTTGGGTTCATCAGCCGTCAGGGCGGTGAGGACGTTTTCGTTCATCACTCCGCCATTCAGAGCAACGGCTTCCGCAGCCTCCAGGAAGGCCAGCAGGTTCAGTTCCAGGTAGTTAAGGGACCCAAGGGCCTCCAGGCCGAGCGCGTTCAGGTCCTCTAAGACGCTCTCAACCTCACGAACAAGGGGCAGCGGTCATTGATCGCTGCCCCTTTCTTGCCTTCCGGTGCTTTTCGACCAGTCCCGGCCTCTTCCGTTGTTACTACCGCTTCTACATGGAGGCCCAATGGCTACACCCGCACACGATAAATACTTTCTGAAATCTCTTCATGACGAGATCGACCTCTTCGATCGCAAACTGGCGCACATGTTGAAGTATGAGACTGCCGGCAGCGAGGCCGACCGCAGGGCTCTGGCCAGCAAGCTAGCGACAAAGCGTGAAACGCTCGCTCGTACCGCCCGTCAGTTGGCAAGTGAAGGAATCGAATTCAAGCCGTCGGACCTGCCGCGCTCCTTCCGTGATTCCGAGACTCTCTCTACGCTGGCGCCAGTGTCGGAAGAAGCCCAACCAGCGCCTACGGCAATCGCGGGAACGCCCCAGGCCCCGCGGGCTGTTCTAGCCGGCCGCAAATCGTTGTCGCCCTTCTCTGGCACGGTGCTGGATGGTCAGGCCAACATTGAGGCTTACAAGCGTGCGCGTTCCAAGCCGGGTCTTTCCCAGGCCTAAAGGCACATTCGCTTTCGCAGAAACGTACCCGGTAAGCTGAAGCTGGTTATGCCAGCTCATTTCACCCCCGCCACAATGAAGTTCCTGCGCGGCCTCGCGAAGAACAACGATCGCTCATGGTTTGAAGAGCGCCGTCCGGTCTATGAGGAGCATGTCAAGGCGCCGCTTCAGGCGCTGATCGAGGAGATCAGCGGAGAGATGGCGGGGTTTGCCCCCGAATACCTTCGACCGTCGCACAAGATCGCCATGCGGATCTTTCGCGATACGCGTTTCAGTCCGGATAAGCGGCCATATAAGACCCACCTTGCGGCCTGGTGGGCGCGGCAGGGGCTCGAGAAGAGGTCGGCGGCTGGCTTCTTTCTCCAGTTTGGTCCCGAGGGGGGCTTTGTTGGCGCGGGCGTCTATGCGCCGGAGCGCGAGGATCTACTCCTCCTACGGCGCTGGCTGGCGGTTCACCATGACCGGTACCGGGAAACGTTTGGGCCCTTGCTGCGTGCCCGGCGCGGGCTAGCCGGTATGTTGCCGATGGAGCCGAATGCTCTCACCCGCAATCCGAAAGGCTTCGCGCCAGATCACCCGGCAGGAGATTTGCTGCGGGCTCGCAACTGGGGTGTGACCGCTCCTTTGAATACCGGGGACGCGCTGGAACCGAGCTTTGCGTCTGTGGTGGTGGCCCGTTTTCGCCGGGTCGCGCCCTTGGTCGATACCCTCAACGAGCCCTTTCTGGCCGCCCAACGCCAGGGTAGGGAGCCGCTGTATTGAAGTAGTTTGCCGTGGTCTCTTGTTTTGTGGATGCGCCTTCACGGGTGCTGTTTTTGCGCGGTTTTCCTCTGAAACTCACCCGAAAGTGGCAGAACCCATCGAAAAGGACCCACTTTCGGTACAAATATCGGAAAAACACCGTGGAAACCGCAGTTTGGTTGTTGACAAGCTGCGTGTCCAAGGTTGAAGGTGAAACTCGGCGCGGTGCTCCGCACCCGCATAAACACTGGACATTTCGCATGGCGGGCATCACGTGAGCCGTATGCGGAATTGCCGTACGCGGCCCAGAACTTCACTTCCTGTGCAAAGGAGCACAACTCAATGGCAAAAGGTATGACCAAGACGCAGCTGATCCGCTTTATGGCGGAGAAGATGGAAATTAACAACAAACAGAGCGCCGCTTTCTTTACGACGCTGGCCGACACGGCGGTGAAAGAGACCAAGAAGAACGGCGAGTTCGCCATTCCCGGTATCGGCAAGCTGGTGAAGGCCGAGCGTAAGGCCCGGATCGGCCGCAACCCTCAGACCGGCGAAGCGATCAAGATCAAGGCGAAGACTGTGGTCAAGTTCCGCATTGCGAAGGCTGCGAAAGACACCATCGCACCGCCAAAGAAGTAAGCGCCCCAAGGGCGGTCCCGTCCTGCGCCAGGTGACGGGGCCGTCTTCCGCGTTTCCGATCGAGGCAAGGCATGGCTGCCGCGGGTGAGCTCAGTTTCTGGAAGCAGCATCTTGGTTATGTCCCGGAGACGGTCTGGGAAGATGCCGGTTTGGAAACCCTGATTCTTGCGGACAACGATCTCACTGCGATCCCCCCACGGATTGGTTCCCTGCAGCATCTGCGCACCCTGGATCTGGGGCACAATGCCCTGACGGTGCTGCCGGAAGAACTTGGCGAACTGGCGAAGCTGCGCGACTTCCTGTACCTGCATGACAACCGGCTGGAGACGCTTCCCGATACGCTGGGAAAGCTGAAGACGCTGCGGTATCTCAACGTAAGCGAGAACAAGTTTGCGGAACTGCCGATGGCGGTTTGCGAGATGTCGGGCCTGCGGGAGCTTCGGGCGACGGACAATCAGCTCAGGGCGCTGCCGGAGCAGATCGGCAAGCTGGGGTGCTTGCGCGAACTGCACCTGCGGAACAATCAGCTCGCCACGCTCCCAGCCTCAGTTGCCGGCCTGCGGGAGTTGCGGCAGCTGGATTTGCGTGGGAATCCGTTACGGTCGCTGCCGGAGGAACTGGCGGCATTGCCCCGCCTGGAGAAGGTAGATCTTCGCTGGGTGAATAACCTGGAGTTTCCTCGCTGGCTGAGCATCCTTGAGGATCGCGGCTGCTCTGTGTACCGGTAGGCGCCTAGATGGCTGCCGGCGCGATGTCGGTTTTTGCCCGGGGCAGGAAAGCGCGCAGCACCAGGGACAGGCCGAGCGAGATCAGGATGCCCTTCAGGAGTGGAAGGGCGTTGAAGTCCCAGCCGAAGGCGGCGAGCGTGATGACAACGCCGACGACGTAGGTTTCGCCGAGCAGGGCCTGGATCCAATGCGGGCGCTGCCCGGCGCCGGGAACGAGGGGCCGGGGCGCGGGTAGGAAGCGTGGGACGCGGGCGGCGTAGTCGCGATAGGGCTGGCCGAAGCGGCTGAGCAGAAAAGGTTCTTCCGCCAAAGCGAGGCGGACCTGCAAAACCCAGATCGCCGCAATGGTGAAGACCGCGCCTGCGGGCGGCATCAGCAGAGCTACCCCAACGGTGTGCAGCAGCGTTCCAAGGTAAAGCGGGTTGCGGGAACGCCGGTAGGGCCCGTCGGCGAGCATGATTTGCCCGTGCATGGCAGGTGAATTCACAATGTTCGCACCCACATACGCCGAACCCCAGACGCGCAGCCCCGCCCCCAGTGCGGCAAAAACGATGCCGAGCACGAGCAGCAGGCTGGTAGCTGCCTGGAAGCCCAGCCAGCCGGCGCGGGCCAGATCCGCACTCAGGATGAGCCAGGTGGACTTGGCCGTAAGGCCGAGCCAGGGTTCCCAGAAGGGCCAGAAGCCCAGCACATAGATCATCCCGTGCAGCAGATAGCGGAAGCGGTATTCAAAAGAGGAAGCACCCATCAATAACTAGCCTGCGCCGCGACGGGCTCGCGGTCAACCGCGACCATGGCGGGTTTTGTGACGTCGCTGGGCCGAACGTCGTCCTTGTACACCACACCACCCTTCATCACAAAGCTGACGTGCTGCAGTGTGGCGATGTCCCTCAGCGGGTCGCCCTGAACAGCGATAACGTCTGCCCACTTGCCCGGCTCAAGCGCGCCGACGCGATCGGTCCAGCCCATGAGGTCGGCTCCATTCAGTGTGGCGGATTGAATGGCCTGGAGCGGCGTCATACCGTACTCGCGCACGTAGACCTCGACCTCATGGGCGTTCAGACCATGCGGGTACACCGCGGCATCGGTTCCGAGAGCGACTTTGACCCCGGCGGCAATCGCTCGGCGGTGATTGGCGCGAGCGACCGCGGTCGTGTCCTTCATCTTCTGCGCGTAGAGCGCCGGGAGATGGCCGTTGTCCTTGTACCAGTCATAGAGATAGCTGGTCGGCACCAGATAGGTGCCGTGGGCTTTCATCGCGGCAATGCCCGCGTCATCGATGTAGCTGCCGTGCTCGATGGAATCAACACCGGCTTCGGTGGCCCACAGAATGGCCTGCGCGCCGTGGGCGTGCGCGGCGACTTTACGGCCGAGTCGATGCGCGTCGGCGACGATGGCGATCATCTCTTCTTTGGTGTATTGCGAGGCTTGCGGGTCGTCCCCTTTGGAGAGCACACCACCGGAGGCGCCGATCTTGATAAGGTCCGCGCCGTACTTGATGTTCTGGCGGACCATGTGCTGTACCGCCGGAATGCCGTCGGCCACACCCTCACCGACTACGTGGTATTGGTACGGCAAGAGGTTCTGGTCCATGTGACCGCCCGTTATGCCGAGCGGTGGGCCGGAGACCTGCATGTGGGGACCAGGGATATGGCCTGCGTTGATCTCATCGCGCAGCGCGACGTCCGTGAAGTCGTTCGCGCCTACATTGCGGACGGTGGTGAACCCGGCTTCCAGTGTGGTTTTGGCGTTTTCGACGCCGATGATGGCTTCTTTGCCCGGGGTCATCGACAGCTCGAAATACGGGTCGAAATCGGTTGCGCCGGTCAGATGAACGTGGACGTCGATCAATCCCGGCAGCACGGTCAGGCCGTGCAGGTCCACCTCGTGGTCGCCGCTTTGCGCGGGTGTGGTCGCGGTAGGTGCCACTGCAACGACCTTATCGCCCCGAACGATGACCGTGGCGTTCGGCTGTTCTTTGCCTGTACGAACGTCGAGGACGGCGCCGGCGCGAAGGAGTGTCCGGCCAGTTGGAGCAGTGTAGGTGGGCTGTTGTGCCTGGGCGGCGCAGAGCAGGAGAAGAAAAATGAGCAAGGAAGTGAGGCCCAGCAAACGCAAAAAGGTACGATTTGTCCCGCAGAGGGTCATGGGAGCTCCTTGACTGATCTTGTTTTCCCAAGCCTACCGCAGGACGTGGGCGGATCCGCTCTTGCCAAAAGCCAAATGTTGAAATCATCGGTTACCATCGGAGGGCTCAACTCCTGCCAGCGGTTCCAGGTCCGCAGGGGAGCTTGCGCGGACCCTGTTCCAGAAAGTGATCCCGGATCCCCCGATGGCAATGACCAGCGTTGGCACTACGCAATCCTTGAGTGACGCACCCTCAACAACGAACTACAGCGCCATGGCAATGGTCTCGACTCTATTTTTCATCTGGGGCTTCTGTACCGTTCTCAATGATGCGCTGATCCCACACCTTCAGTCGGTTTTTTCCCTGAACTACGTGGAAGCCCTGCTGATTCAGCTGGCGTTTTTTGGGTCCTACTTCCTGTTCGCGCAGCCTTCGAGCAAGTTAATCGAGCGCTTCGGCTACCAGCGCAGCATGGTCTTTGGATTGGTCACCATGGCCGTCGGCGCTTTGCTGTTTATTCCAGCCGCAACAACCGCAATTTACGGCTTGTTCCTGGCCGCGCAGGTGGTGCTGGCGGCGGGCGTCACTGTTCTGCAGGTAGCGGCAAATCCCTATGTAGCCATTCTTGGGCCGCCGGAGACATCGTCCAGCCGCCTCAACCTTACCCAGGCCTTCAACACCCTGGGGGACACTGTGGCTCCGTATATCGGAAGCGTTCTGATCCTGGGAGGTGCGGCCGAGGTTGTGAAATCGAAGGTTAAGTTGCAGGGAGCGGCACTTTCGGCGGATCGTATCCAGCAAGCCGCGAGTGTGAAGATGCCCTACATGGTGCTCGCCGGCATCCTGATTTTGCTCGCCTTGGCGATCGCCTTTTACAAATTTCCCCGGCTGGAAGTCACCAAGGATTTCCGCCCCGGCGAACTGGGAGGCAAGCGGGACAGCGTCTGGAACCACCCACACCTTTACCTGGGCGCAGTCGCTATCTTTATTTATGTGGGCGCTGAAGTCTCCATCGGCAGCGTCCTCGGCAAATTCCTGGCCGATCCCAGCATCACGGGCCTCCCTCTGGCGCAGGCCGTTAAACTTGTGACCTTCTACTGGGCGGGCATGATGGTTGGCCGCTTTGTCGGATCTGCCCTCATGCAGCGCATGTCGGCTTCCAATCTGCTGGTCATCAGCGGCGTGGGTGCAGCCGCGATGGTACTGTGTGCGCTCCTGGGCACAGGGCATTTTGCGATGGTGACCATTCTCGCTGTGGGTTTATTTAACTCGATCATGTTTCCAACGATTTTCACGCTGGGCGTTGCGGACCTTGGTACCCTCACCGGGCGCGGTTCAGGCTTGCTGGTCCAGGCTATCGTGGGCGGCGCCGCCATTCCCTTGCTGATGGGCTTCTTCGCCGACCGCATCGGGATTCATCGCTCGCTCTTCCTTCCCTTGCTCTGCTACCTGTTCATCATCTACTACGGCTGGCGCGGCTACCGCATTGCGCCCAATGAGCCGGTTGAGCATATCCACGCCGTGTAAGCCGTTCCTGCTGTGGCCGGACCTGCTGAACCTCGGCCTGTTTTTGGAGCGGCGGACGCACCCGTCCAGCTACAGTTTTCCATAGATGAGTCATGGGTTGCTCTGGAATCGCGGAGGGTAGAAAGCTATTACTCCCGTTCGACGCAGTCTGGGCTACAACTTTCGGTTTGGCACGACATTTGCTTTCCGTTTCCGTGAAGCCTACCGGAGTTCGTTTGAAAACAAGATTTGCTGCTCTCGTCCTTGCGTCCGTTTCGCCTGTTTGTTTTTTGGGCTCTCTCGCGCTTGATCCATCTGCGGTGGCTCAAGCCGTTTCCACGAATGGCGGGTCGATCCAGGGAACGATTTCGGATTCGTCCGGTGCCGCGATTCCGAACGCCGCAGTGCTTGTGAAGAGTGCTGAAACGGGCTACTCGCATACGCTGACGACGGACAGCAGCGGATTCTACAGCTTGGGACCACTGAATCCCGGTGCATACACTCTCGATGTCAGCGCGGCGAACTTCCAGAAGCTTCACGTGAACACGGTGATTCGCGTGGGAACGGCGACGTCTGGCAGCGAACGACTTACCATAGGCAACCAGAGCGAGACGGTTGAGGTGAATGCCGGGCAACTGCAGGTCAATACGGATCAGATTGGGGTCTCCGGCGTCATCACGCAGGAGCAGATCGACTCACTGCCTGTAAATGGCCGCAACATCCTGGACATCGCGCAAATCCAGCCTGGCGTTATCTTGCAGCAGGGTCAGACTTTCGATCCCACCAAGGCCGGCTACTCGGCCATTTCTGTTTCCGGCGTATCGGGCCGCACGACTCGTATCCTGCTTGACGGCCAGGACATCACCGATGAGACCGTCGGCACCACTATTTTTAACGTTCCTAGTGGACCGATCGACGAACTGCAGCTCAACCGTTCTACCCAGGACGTCTCCGGTGAGGTCACATCGACCGGCCAAGTGCTCGTTTCCACCCGCTCGGGCACAAACCACCTGCACGGCAATGCTTTTTATAACTTCCAGGACTATCGCGCGGGCTTTGCCAACGCGAGCCCGCTCGCCGGCGTCCCCGCGCCTTTTCAGCGGAACCAGTTCGGCGGCTACGTCGGCGGCCCGATCATTAAAGACAAATTGTTCTTCTTCGGCGGCGCTGAGCGCATTAAACAAGACCAGCAGGACGGCTCCTTCGGCGATCCGACTTTCCAGGCCCTTTACAGCCAGTTTCCCCTGGTGCCCGCACCGTTCCGCGACACTTACAGCACCGCCCGCCTGGATTACGTGGGCTTTCACAGCATTCGCTTCTTCGTTCGTGGCACCTACAGCGTGAACTCCGACGCTGCCACCTTCGGCTTTACGCCTTACTCCGTGTACAACAACCGGGATAACGTGCCCGCCCTCGTCGGTGGTGCGGACTTTTCCAGCGGCCGGATTACGCACAGCTTCCGCGTGGGTTATGAGAAGTTTCACAACATCCTGGGCGATGAAACGGCCGCTCTGGGCTCCAGTATTTACAATCCCTCCAACATTCTTGGAATTCCCATCGCTATCAACGGATCGCAATTCGAGGGCGATAACTTCAACGCCGGCCCGAATTTCCTTGCTCCGCAGCAGACCTACCAATCCGACAAGCAATTTCGCTATGACGGGACATGGACCGTAGGCAAACACGCCATCAAATTCGGTTATGACCAGAATCGCATTCAAAACGGCGGGTTTGCAGAGTTCTTCGGTGCCGCGCTCTTCACATCCTTCTCCTCGGCGGCGAGCAATCTTGTCGCAGGGTGCTCGGTCGGCCAGCCTTGCGCAGGCGATCCGCTCAATGGGTATGTCGCGCCCTTCTATGTAATCGGAAACGGAAACTCACTGTTTAGTGAGCGCCCCGGCTTCGGCCAGCCTGGCGGCGGCGACCCAAGCTGGCGTTTTGGTGCCTACCTCGGCGATACCTGGAAGGCGACCTCCAGCTTGACCGTCAGCGCGGGTCTGCGCTGGTCGGTCGACACCGATCGCGCCAACCAGGATTTACCCACCCCGCTATGCTCCAGCGTGAATCCCTCCTATAACCCGGGCTGCACCGGGAACACGCCTCTCTTTGACCAGTACCAGGCGGGTCTCGGCCAACGCACACACCAGCCCTTCGCTGATTTCGGTCCACAGGCGGGCTTTGTTTTCTCACCGGGCACGCGTAAGTTCTCCATCCGTGGCGGCGTGGGCATCTACTACGACTCCAGCATCTTCAACAACACGGGAAACGCTCGTACTGAAGTGATTCAGGCCAACGGTGCCTTCCAGAACCAAGCCTTCCTGAACGCCGGCAGCAGCTCCGTCAACCTGCCCGGCCTGGGCACGGTCAGCTTCTTCAACCCGACCAGCGGTGTACCTTGCGCGAGCTTGACCGCCGGTTGCGTCTCCGTAGCCGCAGTGAGCTCCGAAGCCATTGCCCAAGCGGCGCCCCAGGTCAACGCTCTCAAGAACTACTACCAGAGCAAGGTGCAGGGCAGCACGTCGGCTAACCCGGTCTACATCGGCACAGGGGACAATCTCTACGCCGACAATATCTACGCCGCGCCCTTCGTGGTCCCGTACTCTATCCAGTTCAACGGCGGGATACAGCAACAGATCGGGCACGGTTTGCTGTTTAGCGCGGATTACGTTCATAACGCCACGTTAAAGCTGCCCTTGTCGGTTGATGTCAACCACGATGGCGCTGCAAGAACCTTGAACACTACAGCAGCAAAAAACGCCATCGCGAATACACTCGCCCTCTGCAGCGCTGGCGGTGCTGCGCTTTCGATCGATCAGGCACTTCAAGCTTGCCCTGGTATCCACCCCGCAGCTGGAACCACCCCGGCCGGTCCTGTAACGATTCAGGACTTCGCCGGCAATGGATTGGATAGCGGTGTCAACTTCCTAAGTGGCGGTTCCGCGGGTGCGGCTGGCCTGACGCCCGCGACCGGCGCAGCCTTCCCCGGCACCAATCCGAACGTCGGCGAGGGTCTCTTCATCCTTCCTCAGGGCCGGTCGGGCTACGATGCACTCCAGCTCGTGCTGCAGCAACAGACAAGCCATCCGCTGCCCGGCATCGTCAGCAGCAACCTGCAGATCAGCTATTCATTTTCCCGCATTGTCTCTACCAGCAACTCGGGTAACTCGGCCGACCAGAGCTTCGAGGGAGCGCACGCGTACGACAACGACAATCCAACGCTGTACATCGGTCGCAACAACCTCGACCACACCAATGAACTCAACATGGGCGGCAGCATGAACATCAAGTACGGCCCGCAGATTGGTTTTATCGGCCACTTCTACTCGGCGCCGCCTTCCACTCTTACCCTGGACAACAACTCCGGTACCACCGGCCAGATCTTCACAACAGACGTCTTCGGCGACGGTGAGGCCAGTAACCAGGGTGTTCCCGGCGCGCTGGCACCCGGTCAAAATCCAGGCTCCTATATGCACTCCGTGCGTCCGAGCAACTTGAATCAGTACATCAACTCCTACAACAATACCTATGCCAACACGCCTACCCCTGCCGGTCAGGCATTGTTGGCAGCGGGGCTGTTCACGCAGCGGGAGCTGCAGGCTGCCGGTGGCGTCCAGCAACCGCTGGCACCCGCTCCAAATGTTCCCCTCTACAACGCCGCGTTCCGCAGCTTCGACCTCAATGCGAGCTATCCCATCACCCTCGGCCGTTTCCATGAGGGCCTCAGCCTCGTTCCGGGCGTTGCCATGTACAACGTCTTCAACATGAGCAGTTTCAACGGCTTCTCCGGCCTCCTGCTAAACCAGGCGGACGCCGGCTCCCCCGGCTTTATCAATGGCCCAAACACGCAGGCGGTGCTCGACAGCAACCGTATCACCCGCGGGGCAGGCACCTTCGACCAGGGCGGCCAGCGCTCTACGGAGTTCCAGCTCAAGCTGAACTTCTAACCCGCAAACGACACACGCAGACAATAGGCGGCGCGAAAGCGTCGCCTATTGTGCTCAAAACCGCGTCGGAAACGCGCTTTTTGCATTCAAAACCGGTCAAAAATCACCCTCCCAAACGCTTGAGGAGGGCGATTTTTTACCTTGCCTCCTGCCCTTATTTCAAGCCGCGGATAAATGCATTCTCGAGCCGTTCCTGCGCCCCGGAGCGGGGTCGTGGGTTGATGTTGGAGATTTCTGCCTGTTCGGCGATCTGGTCGAGGCTGACCTTACCAGCGAGAATGTCCTGGAACTCGGGTTTTTGCCAGCCGGCGTAGCGTTCGTCGATGACCTTCTTGAGCGTTCCGTCTTCCCACATCTTGGCGGCGAGAAGGAAGGCCTGGGCGCATAGGTCGGCGCCGCCGATGTGGGCGTGGATGAGGTCTTCGGGTTCGATGGACTGGCGACGAATTTTCGCGTCGAAGTTCATGCCGCCTACGCCGAGACCGCCGGCTCGAATGACGTGGTACATGGACAGCGTCATGGAGTAGAGGTCATTGGGGAACTGGTCGGTATCCCAGCCCAGGAGTGGGTCGCCGCGGTTGATGTCGAGGGAGCCGAGTATGCCGAGGTCGGCGGCGGTGGCGATTTCGTGCTCGAAGCTGTGGCCTGCGAGGAGGGCGTGGTTGGCTTCGAGGTTGAGCTTTACCTCTTTTTCCAAGCCGTTTTTGACGAGGAAGCCGTACACCGTGGCGGCGTCGAAGTCGTACTGATGGGAGGTGGGCTCCTTGGGCTTGGGTTCGATGAGGATCTGGCCGGTAAAACCGATCTTGTGCTTGTACTCTACGACGAGCTTGAGCAGAGTGGCGAAATGCTCGAGTTCCTGCTTCATGTCGGTGTTCAGGAGGGTGTCATAGCCCTCGCGGCCGCCCCAGAGGACATAGTTGGAGCCGCCAAGCTGCCTGGTGGCGTCCATGCAATGCTTGATGGTCGCGGCACTCCACATCCAGACCTCGGGGTCGGGGTTGGTCGCGGCGCCGGCCATGAAGCGCGGGTGAGAGAAGAGGTTGGCGGTGCCCCAGAGGAGCTTGGTGCTGGAAGATTCCTGCTTTTTGCCGAGATAGTCGACGAGGGTGTGCAGATTTTTCAGGGTTTCGCTGAGGGTCTGGCCTTCGTGGACGATATCGCGATCATGGAAGCAGTAGAAAGGCAGATCGAGGACGCGGAAGAGATCGAAGGCGGCGTCGGCCTTGTCGTGAGCGGCCTGTAAGGCGTCAGGGTTCGTCATCCACGGGCGCATGATGGTGGGCGCGCCGAAGGGGTCGCTGCCATTCATGGCAAGGGAATGCCAGTACGCGACGGCAAAGCGCAAATGGTCCTTTAGGGGTTTGCCGAGGATGACTTTCCCGGCGTCGTAAAAGCGGTAGGCAAGCGGATTGTCGCTGTCAGGACCCTCGTACTTGACGGTCGGAAACTGACTAAAGATGGTTTGACTCACGGGGGAGGCCTCCAAAAACAGTACCTAGAAGATACAGGCTCGCGCGGAGGTGTGTCTTGCCTGTTTGCGCCAGGAGCTTCTGGATTTATTTCGGGAGTCGCCGTTGCTCACAGGGAAAGGCCGGCGCTTGTATAGCCGGGCCGTGGGGCTTGGCCCAGGCATGCAATTTATGCGTGTCCGCCGTGGTAAGGGTGACCGGCAAGGATGGACAGAGCGCGGTATACCTGCTCCCCGAGCACGACCAAGGCAAGTTCGTGCGGCAAGGTGATGGGGCCGAGGGACAGGCGAAGTGAGGCGCGGTTCCAGGCGCTCGCAGACCAGCCGTCGTGAGGACCGATGGCGAAGGTGAGTTGCTGGGCGCCCGCGTCGCGCAGAGCACCGAGACGCTCCGCGATGGCTTCTGAAGAAAGAGATTGGCCGCGGCTGTCGAGAAGGACAAGCGTAGTTTGCGTGCGTGTGGTGGACCGGTCCAGTGCTGCCAGCAAAGCAGCTTCTGACTCGTATGCCACGGCCTGCACAGGGGTGTAGCGCGCGGCTCGCTTCAGGTAATCGTCCAAAAGTGCCTGGGCGGGTGAAGACTTCAGGCGTTGGCGGCGTGGGGTTACAAAAGCGAGTTCAATCCGCATGGCGTTCTACGCAGCGAAGCCTGAATGGCAGCTGATCCTACGTGCGGTCAGGACGCGTGCTCTTCCGAGCGCTTTTCTT
>CAXUDN010000006.1:0-28264 GCA_964249715.1 uncultured Acidobacteriaceae bacterium | reverse complement strand
TGCAGGACGGTTTGCTTGGATGGCCGACTTAATTTCGGTGTTCAGTTCCGCGACGCTAAGCGTTGTAGCCGATTTGCGCAGACGCTCGAGGCCGTAGAAGGCGCGCTTCTCGGGCAGAAAAACGTGGACGATGAAGTCCACGTAATCCATCAGGATCCACTCACCCTGGCGGCGACCTTCGACAGAGTTGGGATAGGTGTTGAAGTCGTGCTTGAGGCGAAGTTCGATCTCATCGGTGATGGCGACCGTTTGCCGATCGTTCGTGCCGGTGCAGATCAAAAAATAATCGGAGAGGCCGCTTTCCGAGGGGTCAAGTGCGAGGATGCGGACATCTTCCGCCTTTTTGTCTTCACAGGCTGCCGCCGCTGCCGCCAGCATCTGGTTCACTTCGATGGATGCCATCAATTTCCTTTGCCACCCTATCGTAGCGCAGCACCGGAGGACGACGCACCGCGTCGACGGCGACAAACGTCAAACGGGCAATGGCGCACGTTGCAGGAAATTGGAAGCGGCCCTTGGTCGTTGGTGCTTCGGGGCAGTTAGGCGCGGAACTGAGCCGGGAACTGGCGGGGGATGGCGCGGCCCAAGTGCTTCGCAGCGGGCGCACGGCGGAGCCAGGACAGCTGGTGATCGATCTCGCGAGATTGCGGACTGCGGAAGACGCGACAGCGGCGCTGCAGGGAAGTAAGCCGGACCTGGTTCTGTGCGTGGGCGCCATGACCTTTGTCGACGGCTGCGAAGACGATCCGCAGCGAGCGTTTCTGGTCAATGCTCATGGGCCCGCCGCTCTCGCGTCGTACGCGCGAGGTCGCGAAGTTCCCTTTGTATATGTTTCGTCGGACTACGTCTTTGACGGCTCGGACGAGCATCCCGGCCCTTATACGGAGTCATCGGTCACGCGGCCGCTGAACGTGTATGGGCAGAGTAAGCTGCAAGGCGAGCAGGATGTGCTGCGGGCTTACCCCGAGGCGTTGGTGGTGCGGACGAGTTGGGTTTATGGGCCGGACGCCGCGGGGAAGAATTTTGTGAGCTCGCTGCTCCGTCAGTTGCGTTCCGGGCAGCGAGTGAGGGTGCCGTCGGACCAGATTTCAACGCCCACGTTCAATCGCGATCTAGCAGGGATCATGTTGGCCCTGGTGGCAGCGCATGCTTCGGGGGTGGTGCATGTTGCGGGGCCGCAGATGTTCAGCCGTCTGCAGCTGGCTCAGGAGATCGCGCAGTTTTTTCGCCTGGATGAGACATTGATCGAAGGCTTGGAAACTCGAAATCTGGGACAGCGCGCTCTCAGGCCGCTCCGATCCGGGCTGCAAAGCGAGACGCTGCAATGCTTTGTGCCGGAGGCGAGATTGCGAAGCCTGCAGGATTGCCTGGAGTTGACCGCCTCGCTTTTGGTCTAACAACACGGAGGAGGACTTGCGTCCTTTGTCTTTGGATGTTCTGCTCTAGGTTCCCCGTGAGATTCGGTTGAGGAGCTTGCGGCAGAATGGGGAGGGATGCGCGTGGGATGAATGTGGAGCTTTGGCAGATTCTGGATGTAGGCAGCATCTGGATGCGGGAGTTTGCTTCCGCAATGGCGCGTGTGCATCCGGTGGTCGCCTGGTGGCCAGAGACCCGCAATTTTGGTGCGTTTCAGAGCTGGGAAAGAGCGGAGACGATTCCGCAACCGCCCCTGGATGTGCTGCGCTACCCCTTGCAGCGGGGCTATGTGCGTGCGCCGGTACGGCAAATACTCCCCTTTGAGGTTTCCCTGCTGAAGCGTCTGCGTGCGCGGAGCGGCGATGAAGAGAAGATGGCGCTGATCTGCACCACCCCGTTTTACGCGCCAGTGGCGGAACAGTGGCGTGGGCCGGTGATTTATTACGTGACCGATCTGACGGCCGGGTATGCAAGCTTGAACGGCAGACAGGTACGGGCGTTGGACAAGCGTATGTGCACGAGAGCGCATGCCGTTTGTGTCAATTCAAGGCGGCTGCAGACCTACATGCAGGAAGAGGCGGGGTGCAAGGCTGGGAAGATCACGATCGTTCCGAACGCAACGCGGCAGAGCAACATAGCGTTCACCGCGCTGCTTGAGCCAGGTCCGCTGCCGGCCGAGATTGCAGGCATTCCACGGCCCATCGCGGGTGTGATCGGGAATTTGTCCGGCAACACGAATTGGGGTTTGCTGGAAAAGGCAGTGGAGACCACCTCGCCCTGGTTGACGTGGGTTTTCGTAGGTCCGGCTGAGCCTATCCGGGACAGTGCGCTGCAGGCCGCGCGGAGCCGGGTGATGAAGATGAAGAGCGCACTCTTTCTGGGATCAAAGCCCTATGGTGAACTGCAGGCCTTTGCTCGAGCGTTCGATGTGGCGGTACTGCCGTACTTGAAAAAGGAGCCGACGTACTCGGGCAGTTCTACGCGGTTCTATGAGCATCTTGCCGCGTGCAGGCCGATGCTCGCTACGAGCGGCTTTGCAGAATTGCTGGAAAAGCCGCCTTTGCTGGAACTCGTGGACACGCCAACGGAGATGATTGCGGGACTGGAGCGTTTGCGAGGGATGGGGTTCCGCGATGGTTTTGAAAGAGCTCGATGGGAGGCCAGCCGCACAGGAACATGGGAGAATCGCGTGGATCTCCTGGTCGGGGCGCTCGATCAAGCGAAACTCGCCATGCCGGTCGGATACTAGCCGAGGGCTTGTTCTTTCTTGAGATCCCGGAACGAGCGCCATACGAAAGAACCCAGGTACCAGCCGTCGATGTACTTGTAGGGGAATTCGCCTGTGGTGTAGTGACCACAAGGCAGGACCTTGGCCACATGTGGGATGCCGTGGTCGCGGAAGCCCTGGATCGCTGCAAGCGAGCCTTCCCGGGGAAAAGTAAGGTCATAGGTCGCGTAGATGACCAGGTTGCTGCGCTCGGCTTCGCGCGTTGTAGCCGCGAAATCGTTGATGTAGCTGGACGGACTGATCGCGCGAAAGATTTCGCGGACAGTGTCCCTGTCGAGCCCGTCCTTTTCAAAGGCAGAGCGGATGTGGCGGGTGCTTTGGCCGTCCCAAACGACGTCGCCGAAGTTGGAGGAGGCGTGGTTGAAAGCGCAAACGCGCAGGCGCGGGTCCATCGCCGCGGCCAGATAGGCGTAACAACTACCCAGGCTGGTACCGAGAATGCCGACCTGGGTATACCCCTGCCCTTCAAGCCAATCGATGCAGGCGCGGATATCGGCAACTGCCTGTCGGGCCGCTTGAATCGTGCGGCCGATGTTGGCGCTGACGGCGTAGTCGCTTCTTTCCAGTTCAGCGGGGCGGCGTATGTCGTGGTAGGGCTTGGAAAGACGAAGGCTCGAGATACCCCATCGCAGAAACATTTCACAAAGAGCGTTGTGGGAGAAAGCGTCGGCGTTCCATTGTGGGAGGACGATCATGGCCTGGCGCGAAGGGGCGTCGATCGTGGTTTTCTCCTTCCCTGTACGCTGCGTTGCAGCTGAGGCGTTTCTCGGTCTGGCATCGTACCAGCGGGCGTTAACCTGATCGTTTTCGGGGTATTCGGTGGCGATGGGTGAGGTGAAACGCAGAAACGGGGTTCGGCGCAGTTCGCCAGCCTCGGCACGCCGCTTGAACTCTGCGGCCTGCTCCAGGGTTTCGGGGCGAACGTTGGTCGGAAACAGCTCAGGGTGCCGAAGTTCCAGGCGGAAGTCTGCCGGTGTTCGGTAGCCAAACATCTGCTCGGGGTGAGTCGCCAGGCGCTGGTTGAGGGCGGCCATCGCTGCGGCGGGGGTTTCCTCGCCACGAGCGACGAGGGCAGCAGCTTCGGTGCCACATACGTCGGCAAGGTGGTCGAAGCCCCACTCCAGGGGACGAACGATACGGTTTTGATCGCGGGTGGTGAGCGCGGTTTCCCAGGCGATCATCCACCTGGCATACAGCCCAGACAACATCATTCCAGTCTACTTCGATGCGACTTGTGTTTCGTCTTTGTGCTCAAGTGAGCCATGGCGAAGACGATGAACACGGTAACTGCAGACACCCAGAGACTGTGGTTGGCATAGCGGGGTGTGAGGAGGGCGCCCGCGAGCGCGCCGAGGATGAAGCTGGCAATGACGCAGCCGAGATCGCGAGCCTGCCGAGCGCCTTCCGCACGGTCACCCGGGCGGAGGGTCTTGTACACGCCGACCGCAAAGGTGCGGAGATCGCCGGTGATGAAGGTGGAGTTGTATGAGTACGTTTCGGCGGTGCGGAAGCTGGCAATCTGAAACGCGGCGAGCAGCGCGATGAGGAAGATAAAGACGGGATCGGGAAACGCGGCGGGCAGAAAAGAGGCCAGGAGCAGGCCCAGGGTTTCGGCGGCCAGCGCCACGGTGATGGCGTGGTGCTTCACGACAGTTTGCAGGATTTCGGAGACCCAGACGCCACAGAGGAATGCGGCAATCGGAAGCGCGTGGTGGAGGATCTCGGGCCCTTTGCGACTAAGCAGCGCGATGCCGCAAAGTATGGCGTTGCCGGTCATCGCTCCCGCGAAGACTCTGCCGTGTGCGAGGTAGAGAAAAGCGTCGAGGATGCCACCGTTAAAGGCAAGCAGGGTAGCGGCGAGGAGGGAGTTGGCGACCTGGCGCTCCGGGGCAGGCTTGCTGGTTGAATGTTCGGTTTGTGAGTCGCTGGGCTGCACTTTGGGTTTGAGATGCAAGGGCCTGCCGCTGACGGGGACGCGAAGCGACGGGTTTGCGGCAGATTTCGCGCCAGGGCCGCCGCTGTACGCACGACTGACACTTTCGTTTGCGTGGTGAGACCGATTTCGCCGAAGGAGCCTGTGCCGAAGGTGGATAATGGAGAGCGTTCCCGGGCATAGCTTGTATTGGTTTGAAATTCACTGGTTAGCCAGGGAGAACTCTGTCGACTGAAGAGCTGCCTTGCCTTGAGGATTTCCGGCCCACCTACGCTCGATTTGAGGTCAACGACCACGCCGCAGACCGCGGTCGAGACCTCGGCGTTCCATCCAGTTGTGGACGTCGCGAGTGGCACTTCCGCGGAAGGGGAGGGTTGCGAGCCAAGGCCAGTGCGTTTTCGAGAGCTGCTCCGGGAAATCTGGGCAGGGTGCTGTTCGCGAAGCGGGTGGACCCTCGGGTCTGTCTTGCGGCTCTCGTGGGTGTTTTGCATTACGGCCATAGCCTCTTGGGCGGGCATCATGTTGTCCCATCAGTCCGAGGGCATAGCGACCATATGGCTTTCTAACGGCATGATTTTCGGGTTGCTGATCACGCAGCCGCCGCAGCGATGGTTGCCGTACTTTGCAGCCGGCCTCGCCGCGGACACCCTCGCTGACGTGGTGTACGGCGATCCGTTTCGGGTTGCGATCGGCGTGTCGCTGGCGAACTCGGTGGAGGTCGTGACGTCAGCGCTGGTACTGACGCGGTTGTTTGGGGCGCCGTTCGATTTGTCGAAGCGAAGACCGCTGGTGGGGTTCCTGCTGGTTTCTGTTGTCGGAGCGGCGGCGATCACGAGTGCCCTGGGAGCGAGTTGGACGCTGCTGTTTTACGAAGCAGGCCCGTGGTGGAAGCTGTTCCGCACATGGTGGCTGGGCGACCTGTTGGGGATGGCCATCCTGGCGCCGCTTACGGTGATGTTGCAGCGCCGCGCGTCCTACTCCATTCTGCGGGCAAGCGCGCTGCCGCGCACGCTGCTGGTGCTCCTGGTGCCCGTCGCGATTACAGCTCTGGTGTTCACCCACAACACGGACCCGTTGACCTTCTTCTTATTTCCGGCCTTACTTCTGGTGGCGTTCCGGCTTGGATTCCCGGGAACGGTGTTGACGATTGTGCTTGTTACGCTGATGACGATCGCCTTTACGGTAAAAGGTCACGGGCCATTGATGCTGATTCCAGGAGAGCACATGCTCTTGCGGAGAATCGTGGTGGCACAGATCTTTGCGGCTGTTTCGATCTTCACCATGTTCCCCGTCGCTGCACTGCTGGAGCAAAAAAACGCTCTCCAGGTCTCGCTGGCGGCCAGCGAGGCGCGCTTCCGCGCTTTGGCCCAAACGGACGAGCTTACAGGCCTGGCGAACCGGCGCTCCTTCAATCGGCGGCTCCAGGCAGATTGGGAGCAGGCCAGAGTTTCTCGTCTACCCTTGGCTCTCCTGCTCATTGATGCGGACCATTTCAAGCAGTACAACGATGTCTTCGGTCACCTGGAGGGAGACGAGTGCCTGCGCGTGGTGGCCCGTCTGATCACGACTGCGGTAGGAAGAGGCCCTGCCCTGGTGGCACGCTACGGCGGCGAGGAGTTTGCCGTGTTGTTGCCCGGAACGGACGCAGAGAATGCCCGGTTCGTCGCCGAAGCGGTCCGGGAAACGATTGCCTCCGAACGCTTGCCGCATCCGACCGGACCGCACGGCATTCAAACGGTGAGTGTAGGGGCGACAGCGCTAGTTCCAGCCGCGGGGGAGGGGTCGGAGGTCCTTGTGAAGCGCGCGGATGAAGCCCTGTACTGCGCCAAGCTGGGCGGGCGCGATCAGGTTTCGGTCCTGTAGACACCTAAGGTGCGCTCCACAGCACCAAAATGAGTACGGGCTACACGGACTCACCCCGAACAGAGCAGTCAAGAAGAGAGGCCTGCCTGGATCGGTGCGCTCGTTTAGAGCTGAAACATGAGCGTTCCTTTATCACATTTCTGCACCCAAGCAGGCTCACCTGCGTCTAAACTGTACCACCGGGTGTAGGTGGCGAGGAGTTTTGGCATGGCAATTAAATGGGACAAGCTGACGGTGAAGTCAGCCGAAGCAGTACAGGGCGCGGCTGGGATGGCGGCGGAGCACGGAAATCCGGAGGTGCTGCCGGTGCATCTGATGGCGGCGTTGCTGGAGGACAAAGAAGGCGTTGTGCTGCCGGTTTTGGAGAAGGTAGGGGTGCCGGTGCAGCAGTTGCTGTCGCAGATGAATGCGGCGATGGCCAAGCTGCCCAAGGTGCAGGGAGGAAGCCAGCAGCCCGGGATGGGCGGCGCGCTCAGCAAGGTGATAGATGGGGCGTTTCGCGAGGCGGAAAACTTCAAAGATGATTATGTCTCCACGGAGCACCTGCTGCTGGCGCTGGCCGCGCAGAAAAGTGAGCCGGTAGCGCAGGCGCTGGCTGCGCAGGGAGCGGATCATGCGGCGATCTTGAAGGCATTGCAGGCGGTGCGCGGCTCGCAGCGGGTAACGGATCAGAATCCTGAGGGAAAATTTCAGGCGCTGGCCAAATATGCGAAGGACCTGACCGAGCTGGCGCGGCGCGGCAAGCTGGACCCGGTAATTGGGCGCGACGAGGAGATTCGGCGCGTTATTCAGGTCCTGAGTCGCCGGACCAAGAACAATCCTGTGTTGATCGGTGAGCCTGGCGTGGGTAAAACCGCCATCGTGGAGGGCCTGGCGAGACGGATTTTCTCCGGAGACGTTCCTGAGATCCTGCGCAATAAGCGTGTCATTTCGCTGGATCTTGGATCGATGCTGGCCGGAGCGAAATTCCGCGGGGAGTTTGAGGACCGGCTCAAGGCTGTGCTCAAGGAAATTGAGGAATCGAACGGGCAGATCGTTTTGTTCATCGACGAGCTGCACACGCTGGTTGGTGCCGGAGCCGCGGAGGGGGCGATCGACGCCAGCAACATGCTGAAGCCGGCCCTGGCGCGCGGCGAATTGCGGGCGATCGGCGCGACCACACTGAATGAGTACCGGAAATACATAGAGAAGGATGCGGCGCTGGAGCGTCGATTCCAGATCGTCTTTGTCGGTGAACCCAACGTCGAGGACACCATTGCGATTCTGCGCGGCCTTAGAGAAAGGTATGAGACGCACCACAAGGTGCGGATCAAGGATTCGGCGATTGTGGCGGCGGCGGAGCTGTCGCACCGCTACATTTCGGATCGTTTTTTGCCGGATAAGGCAATTGACCTGGTCGACGAAGCCGCGGCTGCGCTCGCGATCCAGATCGGCTCCGTGCCGGTCGAGATCGATGACCTCGAGCGGCGGGCGACCTCGCTGGAGATCGAAAAGGCAGCGCTGAGCCGCGAGAACGACGTGAACTCGCAGGAGCGGCTGCATGCGGTCGAGAAGGAACTCGCCGAGGTACAGGAGGAAGCTGCTGGGTTGCGTGCGCGTTGGCAGAAGGAACGTGGGGCCATCGGCGAGATCGCGTCGTTAAAGGAGCGCCTGGAGCGGCTGCGGTTCGACATGCAGGAAGCTACGCGCAAAGGCGACCTGCAGCGCGCGGCAGAGCTGCAATATGGCGAGATCCCAGCGGCGGAACGGCAGCTGCAGGAGCTGACAACAACGCAGGATAGCGGTGTGGCAGCTTCCAAAACCGGCAAGGGCGCGAGCCGGATGCTCAAGGAGGAGGTCGACGAAGAAGACATCGCCAAGATTGTGTCCAAATGGACCGGCATCCCTGTCTCCAAGATGCTCGAAGGCGAGGTCCAGAAGCTGACCGAGATGGAAGCCCGGCTACGGCTGCGTGTTGTCGGGCAGGATGCAGCGTTGACCGCGGTGGCCAATGCCATCCGGCGTTCACGGGCTGGCTTGAGCGATCCCAAGCGGCCGATCGGCAGCTTTATTTTTCTGGGACCAACCGGCGTAGGGAAGACCGAAACGGCGCGCGCATTGGCGGAGTTCCTGTTCGACGACGAGCAGGCCATGGTGCGCATCGACATGAGTGAGTACATGGAGAAGCACGCCGTGGCACGGCTGATCGGCGCACCTCCGGGATACGTGGGCTTCGACGAAGGTGGCCAACTCACGGAGGCCATTCGGCGAAAGCCCTATTCTGTGGTGCTTTTCGACGAGATCGAGAAAGCGCATCCGGATGTCTTCAATGTGCTGCTGCAGGTGCTCGACGACGGCCGCTTGACGGATTCGAAGGGACGGACGGTGGACTTCAAAAACGCGGTGCTGATCATGACTTCGAACATCGGGGCAGGCCAGCTCGCGACGGCGTGGGCCGAAAGCGAAGAGGGCTTTCACGAGGCGAAAGAGCGCGTTCTAAGCGAGCTGCGGAAGCAGTTCCGGCCGGAGTTCCTGAACCGCGTGGACGACATCGTGGTTTTCCATCCGCTTCGCGACGCTCAGCTGACCCATATTGTCGATTTGCGGCTGGACGACCTGCGCAAGCTGCTGACGGATCGACGGATCTCGCTGGAGCTCACGGACGCTGCAAAGGAGGCGATTTTCCAGGCCGGGTACGACCGGGCATATGGGGCGCGACCGCTGAAGCGGGCCATTCAACGCCTCGTGCAGGACCCCTTGGCGATGCGCATTCTGGATGGGCGTGTGCTGCACGGCGACCGGGTTGTGGTGGACGCAGACGGGAGCGGTGTGCTGAACTTCGCGACGCCGGACCGTATTCCCACGACCGCCCTGGAGACGGTACACGTCTGACGAACTTGCAGGCTGTCTAGGAAGGGCCGGAGCCCAGTCCGCTCCGGCCCTTCCTCTTGGAGCATGGCTACCCGTTTCGGTGCGATAAGCTGAAGTTTGGCGCAGGGCCGGGCTTGTTCTGGGCGCGGTCCGGGCGCGGTCTGTGAGGAAGGGCGAGGGTTGGCGCGGCGCGCAATCATTATTGGGGCAGGACCTGCCGGGCTGACGGCCGCGCTCGAACTCCTGCGCCGGACGGACGTGCAGCCCATCGTATTAGAGGCTTCCGGCGAGATTGGAGGGATTTCGCGGACCATCCGGTACGGGGGCAATCGGATGGACATCGGGGGGCACCGGTTCTTTTCGAAAAGCGACCGGGTGATGCAGTGGTGGATGGAACTGATGCCGCCGGCAGTCGAAACCGATGAAGGCCCCCACCCTGCACCGGTAGAGATCACATACCAGGGCAAACGCCGAATTGTGGAGGTCCCGGCGGTATCTCCGCAACACCCACCGTTGCGAGGGATGGGGCCTCTTGCAACGATAGAGACTGACCGGGAAGAGATGGACGTCTCGGGCGATTCCGAGGTTGAAAGAAGGCAGACGGAGACTGTCGTCCTGGAGGCCCCTGAGCCCGTGGACGCGGATCATGTGATGTTGGTGCGACCCCGGCAAAGCCGAATTTACTACCTGAGAAAGTTCTTCGACTATCCCATCAAGCTGACAGGGGGTACGATCCGGAACCTTGGGCTTTTGCGTATGGTGCGGATCGGTTTCAGTTACATCGCCGCGCGCTTGTGGCCGCGGCGGCCGGAGCGGAGCCTTGAGGATTTTCTGATCAACCGGTTTGGGCGGGAGTTGTACCTAACCTTCTTCAAAAGTTATACGGAAAAGGTCTGGGGGGTGCCGTGCGAGCAGATTTCGGCAGAATGGGGAGCGCAGCGGATCAAAGGCCTGAGCCTCACGGCGGCTGTGGGACATTTTTTCCGGAAAGCATTAAAGCTTTCCAGGCAATCTGCCGATAAGAGGAACAGCGCGCAGGATGTTGCGCAAAAGAAGGTCGATACGTCGCTGATTGAGCGCTTCCTGTACCCAAAGTTTGGGCCGGGGCAGCTTTGGGAGCACGTGGCCGATAAGGTGGTAGCTGGTGGCGGCGAGATACATATGGGGTGGGCTGTGGACCGGGTTGCGGTTGATCCAAACGGCGCTGCAGGTGGTTTACCCGGGCATGTAAGTGCGGTCGAAGCGGTGAATGCGGCGGGGCAGCGAAGGCGCTTTGAAGGCGACTTCTTCCTGTCCACGATGCCCATGAAGGACCTCACGCGGGCGCTGGACCGGGGCGGTGCGCGGGTGCCGGAAAATGTTCGCGCGGTGAGTGAAGGTCTACAGTACCGGGACTTCATCACTGTGGGGCTCTTGGCGAACCGGCTGGAGGTGCAGGAGGAGGCTGGCGATGGGAACGCGTCAAGATTGATCAGGGACACATGGATCTATATTCAGGAGCCGGATGTGCAACTCGGGCGCCTGCAGATCTTTAACAATTGGAGTCCCTACATGGTGGCGGATCCAGGGAAAGTCTGGCTTGGACTGGAGTACTTCTGCTACGAGGGCGATGCGCTTTGGGCGATGCCGGACGCGGATCTGAAGCGGTTTGCGGCGCGCGAGTTGGAGACGATCGGCATTTTGAAGACGGCGGAGGTGCTGGACGCGCATGTGGTGCGCGTACCCAAGACCTACCCGGCGTACTTTGGGACGTACGACAGATTTGAGGAACTGCGCGGCTGGGTCGACGGGTTTACCAATTTGTTTCTGATCGGGCGAAACGGCATGCACAAGTACAACAACCAGGACCACTCCATGCTGACGGCAATGGCCGTGGTGGACGGGATTGCGGCCGGGCGCGTCGATAAAGCGGCGGTTTGGGCGGTCAACACGGAGCAGGAATACCACGAGGAGAAGGGAAAGCGTTAGGTTTTCAGCCCGGAATGCGACTGCATCTCTTTCAAGGAGGCTCTGGTGAGAAAACTGGTTCTTGTGGTGCTTGTGGTTGTCTCCTGGTTTGTTTTCACGAACCGGGAGCGGCTTTTTCTACGTGATCCTATCGCTACTCTTACGCGCAATGGCGTGAAGGAGGGCGGGGCGCAGATCTTCATCAATTACGACAACGATGTACTGATCGAGAACGATCGCTCGCCGATGTACCTCAATATCGTGCAGCATGACCAGCCCGTCGGGGCTCCGGACATACTGAAGTGCATACATTACCTCCTGTGCCGGGCGCGGGAATACCCGGCACCACAGGCCTTGGCTCTCCCGGGAGCGCGGGTCGAGGCTATGACGCCGAAACAGGTGAGATTTCGCGATGAAGCCGGGCGCGAGGTCGTGGTGCAACTGCGCTAAATCTAGCTCCGTTCCTCAAGGAGTAGCAGAAGCTCCGCAACGGAACGCCCGAGCACCGGATGCCGCAGTGCAGGGGCAATCTCGGCGAGTGGCTCCAGAACGAAGCGGCGGTTGTGCATCTCGGGGTGGGGAAGAATGAGCTCGGGATCCTTGAGCGTGAGGCTATGACCCTCAGGACCCTCATAGAGCAAGAGATCGAGGTCAATGGTACGGGGCCCCTTGGGCGGAGTATCCGCTGCCCGGATGCGCCCCATGGCCTGCTCAAGGGCCAGGAGAGCATGGAGTAGATTGTGGGGGCCGAGGTCGGTCTCCACGAGAACTGCGGCATTGGTGAAACGGGGTTGGCCGAGGTAGCCTACCGGATCGGTCTGGAGGAAAGCCGACACAGCGATGACCTGTCCGAAGTGACCCAAGCGATGAAGCGCCTCGCGCAGGTTGGCGGCTGGGTCGCCGAAGCGTGACGGGAGATTGGAGCCAAGGGCAATGGCCGCGCGCACGGGCGCGATCTAGGCGGCAACCCAGGCGGGTCGCGTACTGGTCTGCGGATTCAGAGCGGTCTTGGCAGTTTTGGTGACAGGTCGCGTGTAGGCCATGGTTGCCAGTTCCCAGGCACTGCGGTCACGCAGAAGGCGTTGAACCAGCGCGGTATGCATGGCGTGGCCGGCGCGGTGAGCAACGACCGAACCCCAAAGGCGGCGTCCGGCAAGGGCGAGATCGCCTATGAGGTCCAGAACTTTGTGCCGAACGAATTCATCCGGAAAACGCAGCGGACCATTTTGAATGCGGCCCTGGCCGATGATGATCGCGGAGACCTCCGATGCCCCACGGATTAAGCCCATATTGCGAAGCATGGCTTCATCTTCGCGAAAGCCGAAGGTGCGCGCGGGCGCGATGAGATCGGCGTAGGCGCCGGCCTCCAGATCGCCGACAAAGCGGTCGCGGCCAATGGGCTTGGGAAAGTCGATGGTGTAGTCAATGCTGTAGCCTTCGCCGGGATAGACACCAATAAATTTGGAGTTCGGCCCCTCGCCTTCCCGAACCTCTACCGGCTTCAGGATGCGGAGATACTCGCGTTTGCGGCGCTGCTGCTTCACGCCGGCAGACTGCATTGCGGCGACGTAGGGCTGGGCGGAGCCATCGAGAATGGGAACCTCGAGGTTATCGATCTCGCATATCACGTTGTCTACGCCGAGGCCGATCAAGGCGCTGAGGAGGTGCTCGGTCGTGGAGATAAGGACGCCCTGGCGCATGAGGCTGGTAGCGTAGGAAACTTTGGCGACGTTGCGGCCCGTGGCGGGAATTTCGTAATTGTCGAGATCAGAGCGGCGAAAGACGATGCCGGAACCAGCGGGCGCTGGGATAAGCCGGAGAGTAGCGGGTGCGCCGGAGTGGAGGCCTACCCCGGAAAAGCTCAGCGGAGCCTCCAGGGTGCATTCGAGTTGGAAATCTCTAGCCAGCGTCCGACCTAACCTGTGGACCTGGCCTGCGCCGGAGCCCGATAAAGGGAAGATTACACCGTGTTGCTCTCGGCTACGGTGTGGCTTTTTGGACACAGTTGACCATGTAAGTGCCGGGTTTGTTTTTCGGACACGACTTTTGTGCGTGCCTTTAAGTAGACGGAGCTTGCGCCGTCCGGAGCAGGTTGAGCGTGGCTGCGAGGGGAAGTCCGACCACATTGAAGAAGTCACCTTCGACGCGGGCGATCCAACGCGCCGCGTATCCCTGGATGCCGTAGGCCCCGGCCTTGTCGAGCGAGTCGCCTGTAGCCAGGTACGCAGTGAGTTCAGAGCCGGGAATGCTGGTGAACGTGACAGCCGTGGTTTCGACATGGGTTCTCGTCATGCCGGCGTGAAAGACGGCGATGCCGGTGTGAACGTGGTGCATGCGACCGGCAAGGGCGCTGAGCATGCGCTGCGCTTCGCCGAGATGAGCGGGTTTGTTCAGGATTGCGTCATCGAGAACGACGGTGGTATCGGCGGCGAGGATCGTGGCTTCCGGTTCGGTTTGGGCGATGCTCACGGCCTTTTCAAAGGCAAGGCGGCGGACATAGGCAAGCGGGTCTTCGTTCCCCAGGCGCGTTTCGTCGATGTGCGCGGCCTTGACGGTGTGCGGCAGGGCGATCTGAAGGAGCAGATCATGGCGGCGCGGCGAGGCGGAGGCGAGGATGAGCATGCAGCTTCAGGGTACTTCGTTGAGTTTGCGGAGAACAAAGTGAGAGCCGGTCAGAGAAGGATCGCTCGGGCTCCGGATCGTACCAAGTTCAGCTTCGAACGCGCGTCCGCTCAAACGACGGCATCCGACAGTGCAGGGAGATGCACGCTGGCGAGAGAGAGCTTAGGAACGTGTGGCGTGGGTCTTCAGCTAGGGCTGGGCCTCTGTATGTTCGGCGGGTTCTTTGGAGCATTGCAAGCCTCCGCACAGGATCCGGCGCTGGTAGGCAAGATGGCTGCGAACGAGTTCGCAGCGCGTGGACAGGATCTCCACTACAGCTACATCGCCGAGGAACGCTCGACCAGGACGGGCGGGCATCTCTGGCGGGAGAAGGTGGTGGAAACCGAAGATGGACCGCTGCATAGGCTGCTTGGCGTGGATGGACGTGCATTGACGGGTGCAGAAGCCAAAACCGAGTCGGACCGGATTGCCAGCCTGGTGCGGGATCCGGCCGCGTTTCGGGAAGAAAACCAGGCGCACCGGGGCGATGAGACCCACGCTGCGCAGCTTCTAGGCCTCCTGCCGAAAGCGTTTCTACTGACTCCCGCAGGCCAGCAGGATGGTTGCGTTCGCTTTACCTTTCGTCCCAACCCGGCCTTTCAGGCTTCCACGTATGAGGAGCGCGTGGTGCATGAGATGGAGGGAACCGTTTCCCTGCGTGAGCCTATGGACCGGCTTTGCGATTTGAATGCCACGATCAGCCAGCCGGTGGTATTTGGCTTTGGGCTGCTGGGACGCATTGAGAAGGGTGGCGCATTCCAGTTGGAACGCACGCCGGTGGACGTGGAGCATTGGAAATCCAACCGGATCGTCGTTCATATGCAGGGCAGAATCCTGCTACTTAAGACATTGACCAGGGATCAGGATGTGCGGCGGACGGAAATTCATATGATTCCGCAGAACCTGACCTTGGCACAGGCAGCGCAGCTGACCTTGCAATAGGTCGTGAGCAGGGCGGCTGGCTTGTGTAAGCCCTAGAACGGCTCTACGCTGAGCTGCATTTCCATGGTGTGGGCCTGGCCGGGCGCAAGCGTAACGGCATTTTCGGCGACGTTGGCGGTCTCTATGCAAGCGAAATGCTGCCAGTCATCCGGCGCGAGATCAGGTAGTTTCGCAGTGAGGGCAGCGGCGGGACTCCAAACGACGGTGGTGCTGGAATGAGCCTTACTGACGCAGAGGCGGCGCCGGAGGACGGGATCGACGAGAGTCACCGGGCTGGTTGTGTTGAGATACGGTCGATCTGTTTCGCTCGTGAAGATAATGATGGGATCAACCTGGTCTTTGCGGAGAAAGCTGTCTGTTTTATCGAGATAGTCCGTGCCGGCGAGGCCTTCGATGGAGACCTGGTGAATGTCGCCCAACTGCAGGTAGGCGTGCAGGGCTTCTTCGAAGACGAAAGGCCTGGCCTCAGGACCGGTAACGGAGTGAACGGCGCTGAGACGAACAGTGAGCTTTGAGCCGAGGATGAAGTCTACCCCGAGTTGAAGGAAATCGAAGCCGAGGGCGTGTAGACGCTCATTGTGGTCGAGCGTGAAGGAAAGGTGCAGGTCGTCGCCGGCCAAGGCGACGAAGCGAAGGGTCCATGGCCAGACACGGGCGAAGCCATGCGAGGCTGATCCTTGCGGGGGATGGATTGGCGACGTTTCGGGTGCGCCGAACCAGGGAAAGATGATTGGAATACCGCCGCGAATCGCCTTGCCGGGTGTGAATGCGGAGCGCTCGGATAGGAAGAGGACCGGTTCTCGGCTGGCGGGCTGCCACTGTGTGAGGTGCGCGCCTTGCAGGTAGACTTCCGCGGTGCAGGCCGGTGTGGTGATTCGCGCACGAGGCATGCCGGGGTGGATCTCGTCAAAAGCAAGGCAATGGGGGAGGGCGAATTCGTCGTTGAGCTGCGGAGCGGTTTGCATGCGGGGTCTCTAACTTTGAGATGGCAGAACAGGTGGTCGTAGAAGTGGTCTCCTCGATGCCTTTACGGCTTCGCCAGACTGCCTGGAATCCGCTTTGGAAGCGGGTCCCAAATTTGCCATACTTGCCCTCGAAACGGTTTCGGTTTATGAGGCCACTCCTAACGCGGCTTGGTAAGCTGCCACGCAAGGTGCGAGCGGATGGCGGGCCAGTCAGGGGCGGTAATGGAGTAGACGCAAGTGTCGCGCACAGTGCCGTTGTTCGCAATGGAATGAGCGCGGAGGATGCCGTCGAGCTTTGCGCCAAGGCGCTCGATAGCGCGACGGCTCCCTTGATTGAGGAAATGGGTGCGGAACTCGACTGCGATGCAATGGAGGGTATCGAAAGCGTGGGTGAGCAGGAGCAATTTGGCTTCCGTGTTGAGCGCGGTGCGCTGGACGCGCGCGGCGTACCAGGTGAAGCCGATTTCCACCCGGCGGTTTGCGGCGTCGATGTTCATGTAGGTGGTCATGCCGACGGCATCGCCGGTTGCGGGCTCAATGACGGTGAACGGCAACATGGAGCCAGAACGGTGCAGAGCGAGGCGACGAGTGATCTCCGCATGCATTTCCTCCGGTGAAGGTGCAGAGGTGTACCAGAGGTGATGAAGGTTGCCGTCCTGCACGGCACCCACGAGCGCATCGTGGTGCTCCCGTGCAAGCGGGATCAAACGCACATGCTGGCCGATCAGGCTTACTGGATCGAGAATGCTGGGGAGCACTGCACCATTATGGGTGATGAGTACGTGGATTCGTGCGCCAATTTGGAGCCTCCGCCAAGGATGCATCTGAAGGTGGGTGAGGTTTTGATGAAGAGGGCGCTCTTATGCGACATCGATGGCACATTGGTGCAAAGCAATTGGCTGCATGCAGAGGCGTGGAAAGTTGCTTTCCAGGCAATGGGCCTGAAACTGGATTTGGAAGAGCTTCGGCGGCAAATCGGCAAAGGCGGCGATGAACTGATTCCGGTTTTTGTTCCGTGGTGGAAGCGGCCTGCCGTTGAGGAGCCGCTCAAGACATACAGGAAATTTGTTTTTCAGAATGGCCTTAGGCAGCAGGTGAAGGCGATTCCCGGTGTGCGGGCGTTGCTCCTGCGCGTGCGAGAAGCAGGGATCAAGGTAGCTCTCGCTACGTCGTCGGATGAAGATGATCTGAAGGTCTTGCTTGGTCTCCTGAACGTTGAGGACCTGATCGAGGAACAGACTACAGCGGACGACGCTGCACGGGCTAAGCCGCACCCGGATATCTTTGCCGCGGCGGTCGAGAAGCTTGGGCTCAAGGCCAAGGAGTGCATCGCCCTCGGCGACACACCCTATGACGCCGAAAGTGCCGGCAAGGCTGGGATTCGAACCATCGGTGTCATGACGGGAGGGTGGTCTCGCAAGGAACTTTACGAGGCAGGATGCGTTGAGGTCTACCAGGATGTGGAGGACCTCACCAGGCACATTGAGCAGAGCGCGTTGTTGAAGTCGGGCCTGCGTGGATAGGCCGGCGTTGCGGGACCTGGTTCCGCGAGACGGAATTCGCCGGTCTTTTCTTCTGGCCATCGTGTTGCTGAGCGTGCGAGGCGGCGCCGGTCAGGCCGTGCCCGCAGCCAGGACGCTGATTGCGGCGCAGCAGGCGCAGCTTGGATCCCAACCGGGCACGATTGTGCTGGACCGGCCGGCGAGGCTGGAAGGTGAGGTCACGCTTGCCCCGGGACAGGGCTTGCGGATTGCCGCGCCCTTGTCCGTTGGCCAAGCCACTGTGCATCTGGGTGGGCATAATGAAGTGCGGTGCGATGCGCCGATCAATGTGGACAACGCGACCGATCTGTTTGTGGCGGACGGAGCGGAAGACATCAGCGTTCGGGGGTGCGATGTTACGGTGCATGGACGCGTTGGAGGGTATCTTCTTACCGCAACCCGTAGTGAGCGCGTGACAGCCACCGACAATCATCTGGTCAATATGGCGCTGTTTGACACCCATAACGAGGGCGGGGACGTGAGCCGGACAACAGACGTTACGTTGAACGGGAACAGCAGCGAGTTCCTCAAGGACAGCGGTCCGATCGGCGCCTATCTGCTCTATGTGGTGCGGGCGACCGTGGCCAACAACCGCTTCCGCGGTACAGGACACGGGATCGAGTGGTGGGGTGGCGACGGCAACCTCGGCTGGCATGGTGCCGAAGCCGTGACGGGCGCAGGCGACCTGACTATCACGGGGAACCAGTGCTACTCGGCGGGCGGAGCGTGCGTCTGGGGGTCCATGGGCTTCAACGTGACGGTGAGCGGCAACAGCGCGGACATCTGCAGCGATGTTTGCTTCGACACGGAGGGCGGTGTACGCAATCTCTTTACCGGCAATGTGGCGCGGCATTGCGGGAACGGGTGCTACTCCGCCCAGATGGAAAGCGTGGATGCTGTGTTCTCGGGCAACTTTGCTTACGCCGATGCGAAAGGCCCCGCATTGGCCCTGGTATTGATCAAGCATCGCAATGAGAATTCTGCACCCCACGCAAATCTGACCATCACAGGAAACACGTTAAGCTGCGGGACATTGTGTACAGCGTTTGCCTCAGAAGGCGAAGGCGGTCTGGATCTCTCGCACAACACGGTGACGAACGGAGTCTTCCATTTCGGGAACTACACCGATTCGGTGAGAATCTTTGGTAACAGCCTGCGGTTTACGGTACCTTTGGCCGGCCAGCCGGCGATCCTGGGACCCTCCCTGGCTGGGGGCCATACGTCCGTCATTGAAGGCAATGAGGTTCTTAGTGAGGGACCTCTGGATCCGAAGGCTGGATGCATCGTCCAAGCCTGGACCGACGACAACAGCATCGACGAGATGCGGATTGAGCGGAACCTCTGCGTAGGAACGGGTTTCGGCGTAGTGACGGAAACAGCAGGTCATAACGCGGGCGCCCCGAGCGCTTTATGGTTCGTGAGCGGCAATGAATTTTCTCGCGTGCCCGACACGAATCAGATTGTGCACCGCAAGACTTCGGGAAACGAGGTTTACCAAGTGAACCCAAACCGCGTGCCCTAAAAGAGGGGCAGTGTCGGAGTGCACAGGAGTAATGCGACAAAAGTTGACTGGCTGAAAGCCGTCGCATAGGTCAAGTTAGGGGGAGAGTGAAAGGAAGAAGAACTTGCGCAAGAATCCTGCTGAGATGGCGCGTTGTGCCGACTGCTACACCCTCTTGTTTTCCGATGAGATGAATCGATGCCATGCGGGCCATTGGACGTGCCCGGGGTGCGCCTGTGACTGCTCCGTGACGATAGATATCCGCACGCAGCCCCCGGCCTGGTTCCAGAAGGAGTCGGAGATGTGCGCCGAAGGTGTATAGCGTCCTGGCTGTGGCTAGCCCCTGGTAACTTCCACGACGAAACTCGGAGTTCTTCTGTGTTTCCGGTAAACAGCATCACGGGACTGCCGTGATGAGATGCTTCTGATCTGTGGGTTGGATAGTAGCGCACTGGATTGGCAGCGTAGTTACGGTGCGGGATAAGTGAACCGCTGGCGCAGACGGAACAGTCCTGCTTAGGTTTGAGAGATGAGAGGCTGCAGCACGCCGGCGGCGTTGCGCTGACCGGTAGGGCAGAGCTTAAGCAAAGGACATTCAGAGCAGCGTGGGCTGTCAAAAGTGCACAGGATTTGCCCGTGTTGCTTGACCAGCGCGTGGTGCTCGTCGAGAACCGCAGCGTCCCAAGTCTCGGGTGCGAGTCGCATGAGGCGTGTTTCGGTAAGAGCCGCATCGGCGCGCGGGACCACGCAAAGGCGTTGAATGACTCGTAGATGATTAGCGTCAATGGAAAGAGCGCGGCGGCGGAGCGTGGAAAAGTTCACGACTGCCGCGGAGATCTGTGGTCCCACACCGTCGAATTGCTCCAGCCAGTCGCGGATCTTTTCGGTGCGATAACGGGCGAGGAAATCGAGCGAAAGAGCACCGGTACGGGCGTAGATCTGCTGCAGGGCCGACTTGAGGCGGGGCGCCTTGACCTCAGGAAAGGTCACTACCGCAATGGCTCGCTCCAACTCGGCGAGCGGGGCATCCCGAACCGTCTCCCACGCGCCCGGCCCGGCGCCTTGGAAAGCACGTTCGAGATCGCGCATCACCTGGTGGGCCTGTGGAGTTTTGGTCCGGGAACTGAGGAGAGAGTATATGAACTGCGTTAATGGATCCCACGGATCGCGCGGGGGAGGCGTCCCATAACGGCCGAGAAGAAGGCGATGAATGTGAGGAAGCGTATCGGCTTGTTCCGGTGTCAGCGGCCTGCGTAAGGTCGCCTGGTCGGCAGGGTCGTCGAAAAGTTCAGCAGTCACGCTAGGTTCAGGATAGATGGCCGCCGCTTCTTTCGACCAGAGCCGGTTTAGTTGAGTTTGATGTATTAGAGCGCTTGCTTGACCTCAGAGGCGAACGTTCCCAAAGGATTTGTCATTGCGTTCTTCGCGATGGCCGGCAAAGATTCGCCGCGCCGATACATCAGGTATGCCGCGGTAGCCCCGGCGAGAATGGTGACCCAAAAGGAAAGGCGTTTCATGAAGGTCTCCTGCGGAATGATCCGCGCAAGCGATTGGATGCACTCAGGAGATAGGACGGATTGCCGATGCTCCTACCTTCTGGCGAGCGCTGAAGAAAGAATGCCCTGATGAGATGTCGCCGATCGGGTGCACGTGCTCGCTTCTCATCTCACGATGCCCATTTGCATTCCCTGATGGGTCGCGTAACCCCACGCCATGCGCGGGGTGTTGTGGGCTATACCAATTTCGCCGTCGGGGCCGAGCAGAATGATGCCGCCGTGGCCATGAAGGCGCGCAAAAAGGTAGTCAATGGCGGACTGCGCGGCGTGTTGCGGTGAGTGGCCTGCCGCAACGCGATCAACGGCCCACTTGCCGAGGACGAGCTTCATCATGGGCTCGCCCCAGCCTGTGAGCGAGACCGCGGCTGAGGCATTGTCGGCGTAGCAACCGCAACCGATAAGGGAAGAGTCTCCGACACGGCCGGGAGCTTTGCTCAAGGTGCCGCCGGTGGACGTGCCGGAGGCGAGATTGCCCTTCGTGTCCAGAGCCAGTGCACCCACCGTGTCGTGGGAGTGGAGCGTCGGGTCTGTGACCTGGAGTTCCGTGGGCAGACCATGCTCAACTTCCGCTTCGAGGGCTGATTCCTCCTGCGCAGGATCCTCGGGGGATTTCTGCAGCGTAATAGAGGGAGAGGGGGAGCCAGCAAAAGTCAGATCGGGAGTGCCGACAACCTGAGCCTGCTGGAAGGCCTCCAAGCGTTGCCGCTCGCGGGGAATGATGAGTTCGGCATTGTCGATAAGGGGCATCCCGTGCTCGGCGGCGAACGCCTCTGCGCCGGTACCCACAAAATAAACGTGAGGCGAGCGGTCCAGCACGAGGCGTGCTGCCTGGATGGGATTACGGAGCCGCTCGACGCAAGCCACGCCTCCGGCACGAAGATCATGGCCGCTCATGAGGAGGGCATCGAGCTGGACGCGGCCGTCACGCGTAAGGAAGGAGCCGCGGCCCGCATCAAACGTTTCATCGTCTTCAAGCACCGTAAGCGCAGCTTCTACGGCATCAAGCGCAGGGCCTCCACGTGACAACACGGCCCAGCCCGCAGAAGCCGCCGAGCGTACTCCATTTTCATGATCAACGACAGCATCGTCTGGAATAGCCCAGGCCCCGCCATGGACGAGAAGAACAGGTTGCGGCACAAGGACAATTGTATCTGCGTGCGAATTGGGAGTGTGTACTTGTTTCTCCACGCAGCTAACTCGAGGATCTTCGCAAGGGAGCGAATTGAACCCTCTCATAGAAACATCTTCGGCCTCACTTGCAAGGAAAGAATCGCTACAACTTTGGTAAGACAGCGAGATTACCTTTTACTGCATTGATCGGACGATTGCTCGTATCCATGGCGATGTTCGCGCGATACAATCCGATCACTGGAAGGCTTCCAGATTCGCTTCTGTCCGCTGGAGCGCACTTCATACCTTTGAGGGCCCGAGGATGTTGGCAGAGCAGAATGTAGCGCGGAATCCCGTGCACGATCGGACGTCGGCATTCATGCGCGAAGCCGAAGTCGTGCGCTATGATCGGCCCGAAGGTGAGCCGGCAAGCTCCGGGCGTGAGATCGAACTGGACTTCATTCGCGGCCTTGCGATCCTGATGGTACTGGATTTTCATGCACCCGTGCACTGGATGTCCTATCCTCTGCGGGTTCTCGGGTTCCCCAACTTCGGATGGGCGGGTGTGGACGTCTTCTTTGTGCTAAGTGGGTTCCTTGTAGGCGGGCTGCTGATAAAAGAGTGGCGACTCAAGAACCGCGTCGACGGTAAACGCTTCCTGATCCGGCGTGCCTTCAAAATATGGCCGCAGTACTATGTGTTTCTTGCGGTGATGCTTGTATCCCGACACCGCAGCTTGCACGACCTTTGGGGCAACTTACTCAATATTCAGAATTACACGGGCGGGATCCCACATACCTGGAGTCTGGCTGTCGAGGAGCATGCTTACCTGTTGCTTGCCCTCTGTCTCGCTCTTGCAGCGCGCTGGCGAGTGCGGGTGCGTGCACTGGGAATACTTCTGGCCATGGTGTGCGTAGTAGTTGTGGTTAGCCGTTTGATACTGATTGAGCACGGGTACAAAGTGGTGAACCGCACCCATACGCGCATTGAAGGAATTCTGTACGGCGTTCTGCTGGCGATGGCCTTTCACTACCATCCTGCCATGTTCCGCTGGTGGCAGGAGCGCCGATGGGCATGGGTAACTGCGCTGTTTGCGGTTGTACTGTTCTTCCGGTTTCAGCCCGATACGCGGTGGGCTGCGTCCTTTGGATGGGACATGGCAGACCTGCTGGGGATCATCTTACTCATGCTGCTGTACCGCCCCGATCCAACGCGACGACGGCCGGCGTTGTACCGGCTGGTTGCGTGGATCGGCGTCTACTCCTATGGAATTTACCTGTGGCATGTAGCAGTCATTGCGCCATCCGTTACTGTGGGCGGGCATCTTCCTCGTGGGCTGGTTTCGGCATGGTGCGCGGTGGTTCCGATTGCAGCAGGAATCGGGGTCGGGGCGGTGTTCACGAAGCTTGTAGAACTACCTGCGCTTCGCATGCGCGATAAGCTTTATCCCCGCAGGACTGACTCGCCCGTGGGCATCCCGGCGAAGACAGAGCGTGAGATGGAGATGCAGGGCGAGCCGCAGGTTGTTGGCGTCTGAAATGTTGGTGCTCTACTGGTCTGCGTTCTAAAGAAGCTCGCGGAAATTGTTGGCCAGCTGTCGGGCGGAATTTGCCCAGGTGTACCGCGCAGCGCGTTGGCGCCCTGATTCCCTGTAGCGGGCCCGGGCCGGCGCGTCATTCAGCAAATCCGTGATGGCCTCGATGTGATCGTCCATTTTGTCCGGTGAGAGTAGCAGCGCGGCACCGCCCGCAACCTCAGGTATGCCGGTGGTGTTAGAGCTGATCACCGGCGTGCCGCAGGCCATGGCTTCGATGACAGGCATGCCGAAACCGTCGTAGCGGGTCGGGAACCAGACAAGTTGCGCACCGTTATACAGCGCGACAAGCTGTTGTTCCTCCTGGAAGCCACCAAGGACGAACGAAGGGCCGAGCGCTTTGGCGCGCTCGATGTACATGGGATGAGGATGGTTAATCACGACGAGGCTGAGTTCGGGGTTACGACGATGTATGTGCGGCCAGGCCTCGAGGATAAGATCGGCGTTCTTGCGATGCTGCAGGCCGCCGGGAACGAGAATATAGGGTTTGCCCGCCACCCCGAGTTCTACGAGGCGCTGTTTGCCGACCTCCGTAGGCGGACGGAAAAAGCTCTCGGAGGCGGCGTTCGGAATGACTCGCAAGCGGTCGGCAATCCGCGGAAAGAAGTGTGCGGTGCGGTCTGCGGAATATTGAGAAATCATATGGAACATGTCCGCCTTGTTCGCGAGGCGATCGAAGAGGAGCTTCCACTTCAGGCGTTGTTTCATGAGCCAGGGGGTGACGCGGTGCACCCCAGGTTCGAAGTGCTGCGCGTCATGGCAGGAGACGGCGAGCTTGGCCTTGCGGATGGGCACATAGGACTCGGCCGTGCAATACACGATGTCGGTTTCGGGCCAGTAGTCCTCGGCTTTAGGGGATCCGGTGAGGAACCAGAGGGCCTGCTGACGTGAGGTATCGTGCTTGAAAAAGTGATAGCCATAGCCGGTCCACGGCGCGCCAACTTTATCGATGATCCTGGCGTGATCGAACGGATCGGCAAGCACTTCAACATGGGTGTTCGGGAGAAGAGCGAGGTGCTCGGTCAACTCGCGTGCCACACGCCCGACGCCGGTGGAGCGATAGATGTTACGCAAATGGACGTAGGACAGAATGTTCATCGTGACTTGTTGTCGGGTGGTGTTGTTCGTGCGTGAGCTGTCGGCGCTCTCATTCAGTTTCAAAGACTCTGCGGATGAAGTCGAAGGGATCATGGTCAGCTCCTGACAAGAACGGTGGCAGCCTCGCGCTGGGCGACGGCGTAGAGCTTGCGGGCTGGTTCGGCGAGGCTGTCGTCCTCGGCAACCCGGATATTTTCAGTGATGTGATGACGATTGCGTGAAGAAACAAGGATCACGCTGCCGGGGTTGCATACCAGCGCGGCCTTGAGCATGAGCGCGGAGAGCGTTCCGGGTTGCGCGAGGTCAAAGCCGACCTCGGAGGACCAGCGGCGGCAGGCTTCGGCATTGGTCCTGAGTGCCGCGCTGAGATCGGCGAAGTTGGCTGTCAACGCGCGGTGATGCAGGGTAAAAGCGGTGAGCGGACCGAGCGGTTTGTCGAGCACCGACCACTCAAATTGCAGAACAGGGCAGTACTGAGGCTTGTGGGTGAGCAGGGAGGAAATCTTGTTGGCGCTGGAACCGCAGCCGAAGGCACCAATCTTCCCGGAGGCAACACTATTTTCCAACGCGCGCAGAAGGTCGTCGTCCGTGAGGTCGGCGGCTTCCGCTTCGTGCAGAAGCCAAAGGTCGATGCGTTCGGTTCGAAGCTCGGCAAGGGAGTGATCGAGGGAAGCCTGCGCCGCGGCGGCTGTAAAGGGAGGCTTTGGCTCGGCGGCGATGACGGTGTTGGCAGCCGAGGCAAGCCGCCTCTTGACGCCGGGCAAGAGTTTGAGCAGCGGCCCGACGGCGCGGCGGGCTGCGCGCAGAACTCCTTGGTTTTTCGGCGGCGGAATGCCGTACTTGGTCGTCACCGTGACGTTCGCTTTGTGGCGGGCGAGAAACTCGCCCAGGCAGCCCTCGGCGGCGCCGTAGCCGTACATGGGCGCAACGTCGAAATGACGAAAGCCGGCATCGAAGGCGGACTCGAGCAGTGCAAGAGACTCCTTACGCCCGTTGGCTCCCATAAGGCTGGAGCAGCCAAAGCCGAGTTGCGATATAGAGCGACCTGTGGTGGCGAGCGGAATATGGTTCATGGAATCAAGCCTGGGCCGCAAGATGGCCGGCGAGACGGACAGCCAGCGCGAGCAGCGTGTGCGTGGGATTCGAGAAGCCAGAGGTGGGAAATACCGCGCTGGAGCAGATGGAGACGTTCCGCGTGCCTCCAAGGCGAAGGTCAGGGTCTACGACGCCGTTTGTGGGTGAGGAACCCATCCGCGTGCCGCCCATGTGGTGAAAGCTGTCCTGACAATGCGCAAGGAACGCATCCCCCGACGCGAGCAGGTCGGAATGCGGAATGACGTCTCCAAGAGGTGCGAGCGCCCTGCGCGCGGTTTCGACGAAGCAGCGTATGGTGTGGAGTTCGGTCGGGGCGATGCGCCAGTCAAGACGCGTGCGGAACAGGCCGAGGCTGTCGCGCTCATCTGAAAGCGTGATGGAGCTGGCGGAGAGGGGTTCCTGCTCGCAGTGCACGCGCAAGCGGATCTCGGCATTCGCAGGATGAAAGCTGCGGTGCTGGACGGCATAACGGTAGCTCTGTCGAGCGACCAGGGGCGCATTGCGGAGCAAACTGCCGACCTGATGGCCTGTTACCTGCTTCAGGCGGCCGCGGAGGAGGTGCTTGGCGGTTGTCTTGACGCTTGTAAGTGCCTCGTCTGCTTCGCTTACGGAGAAAGCAGTGCCGCCGGCGATAAGGGTTTGCTGGCGCTGCTGGGCGTCACGGGTCAGGCGGAGTTTGGGGTTGTATTTGTAGCCGCGCAGGAAGACGCTGTCGAAGATCTGGTGGAACGCGGCAGGATCTTTCGGCCGGATCGTAGCGGCATCGGAATCAATGTGGTCCTGAAAATGACGGCCGAGGAGTCCGGATCGGTTCCAGGGGTTCTGGCCTTCAGCGCGGGGCTGGAGAAAAAACCGCGAGCTCTCAATGGCCCCCAGCGCAAAGACATACTGGTCGGCATGAAAGACAGTCTCACGACCGGTGTGGGTCTTTGCACGAAGCCCCTTGGCAGCATTCTCTGCCATCTGAAGCTCGACAGCGTTTGCGTGGAGCCAGACCTGTACATTCGGGCTGTGCTCCAGGGTTTGGCGGTGCAGGTGAGCAAAATTCGGCTCCGGGCACCATCGCGAAAAATAAAGTTCCAGATCCTGGAGGGCCGGCGGGTTCTCGTGCAAAGCCTGCCAGACCGCAGCGTCCTGGAGCATGGAGCCGGCAACGCCTTCGAGCTCCAGTGCGCGAGCGTAGAAGCGAGTGAGTTCGGCTTTTGGGAAGGGCCAGCCGCTTCCGGGAATCCAGGGGTGCGGCTCGAAATCGGCCTCATCGAGTTCCAGGATCTGCCCGCCCCATTGCGTTGTGGTGCCACCATGAACGCGAAAACGCCCCTCATGGACACCGCGGTGCGCACGATTGGGCAGTTCGCTTCGATAAGGATCCTGGGGACTCTCTTCTAGAGTCTTGCCGCCGGCTTCGAGCAGCGTGACGCGCTTTCCCAACTGGGCAAGTTCGACGGCTAACACGATCCCGGCAGCGCCCGCGCCCACGACCAGGACATCCGCATGCGTGCCCGGCTCGGGGGTGGCTTCTCTCAGGTCATGCATCATGGCCGCACTGCCCCGTCGTGGGTTGGGGTGGGCACCGGAGTGGCGGGCATGGAAATGGCGGAACTGCTGCGGGCGGCCGAGATCGCCGGATCGAGAAGGAACTCGCGCATCGCGGCGACGACGCCCTCGCGGAAACGTTCCGGGGTGAAAAGCATGGCGCGTGTGCGAGCGGTATGACCCATCGCCGTAAGTTCCGCGCGATGATGGGCCGCCCAGTCGATCTTTTCGGCAAGCAGGTCGGGGCGGCGAGGCTCGATGATGAACCCTTCAACGCCGTCGCGGATGAGGTCCGGCGCCGCAGTATGGGTGGTGGAAAGGATAGGGAGACCGCTGGACAGAGCTTCCAGAAGAACCTGGCCGAAGCCCTCCGCAACGGAAGGAAAAACAAACAAATGGGCGGCCTGGTAGGCGGCTTCGAGTTCCTGGGGACTGACGGAGGGCCGAATGGTAACCCGGTCGGCGTAAGGACGAAAGAGCTCAAGGCCGTCGACAACACGACCGCAAATTGTGATTTCGACTTCAGTTTTCAGCAGCCGGAGGGCTTCGAGCAGGTATTTCACTCCTTTTCGCTGGTTGATACGACCTACAAAAAGGAGGCGAAGCTTGGACCCGGCAGGCGCACGGCGGGTGGGGTCAGGCCGGAAACGCTGAAGGTCGACGCCGTAAGGGATCACTCGGATAGCGTCCGGAGCCGCGCCGTTTTCAATCAGGCTCTGTCGCGTGAAGCTGGACGCGCAAAGAAAGCGCGTGGCCATAGCGGGCTCGGCAACCAGATGCTGAAAGTCTTCTTCCGGCAGGGCAAGTTCCCACTCCTGCTGGAGTGAAACGGCGCAGTCAGGGTGCGCGGCGAGCTCTTCGGAGAGGATGCGGCGGATGGTAGTTGGGTGCGGATGGACCTGGAAAAGGATGCCGGGGCCGGCGAAGTTCCGGAAGGCGTCGTAGGCGAAGTAACTGTAAGCGAGCAGAGCCGCGTTTCTACGGGTGGCGAGACGGCCGGCCGTGCGGCCCAGGGTGGCATCCGCTGAACGAATGGCGCGGCGACGGAGGTCGAAGGAGACACGCCGAACCCGATCGAGCAGAAGGGTCTTAAGGCCTGCAAAGAAGCAGTTGCGAACCTCAGCCGATGGAAGCAGGGGGTTGCTGCGGGCCCGGAGCATGGCCTCAAGACTGGCGGGCATTCGTCGCGCCAAGGCTTCCGCCCAGCGCTTGTCGGCTGGCCAAAAAAGGTCGGTGACAAGGCGCTCGAGTAGACCAGCTTCGGAAAGCGCCTGGGCGACCTGATAGGCATCGCGAGCACCACCGTGCACGACGACGACTTTGTTCGGATCGCTGGGGCTGGTCCGTAGGGACATAAGAGCTATCGTA
>CAXUDN010000005.1:50493-78031 GCA_964249715.1 uncultured Acidobacteriaceae bacterium | reverse complement strand
AAGCCGTCAAAGAAGCCGGCCTGCTCCGCTCCGAAGGCAAGGAGTACGTCGTCAAAGACGGTGACATCCTCTTTTTCAAGTTCAATGTATAACCAACCGGTTGGGCAGTCCAAGTCTGTTCCCACCCATGGATGACCCGCAGCTTGCGGGCAAAGAGCAGCCCGGGGCTCGATCTATCGTTCGATAATCGAACAAATCTCGGCACATCCGCGTTGCGTACGGAACACGAGTTTCTTGGCGGCTTGCGCCTGAACGGCTCAATCTCTAAGCATTCAGCGCTAGGGCCGCCAGAATGGAATCGAAATCATCGACATTCCCATACTCGATAATGACGCGTCCCTTCCCGCGCTTATCCTCCACGGTGACCTTCAGGCCCAAACGCTGCTGTAACTGCGCCTGTGCCTCGCGAACGTTTGGATCGACAGGCGTCGAAGGCTTCTCCGCCTTGCTCTTCCCTTCAGGATTCAGCAATCCACCAACCAGACTTTCGGTTGCGCGTACGTTGAGACCTAAAGACACCACCCGTTGCGCCGCCGCGCCAATCGCCTCAGGCGAAGGCAGCGCCAGCAGCGCCCGCGCGTGCCCAAAGCTCAGCTCGCCAGCCTCCACCTTCTGCTGCACGTCATCAGGCAAACGCAGAAGGCGTACAAAATTGGCGACAGTCGCGCGATCCTTGCCCGTACGTTCCGCCATTTGCTCCTGCGTCAGACGAAACTCCCGGCTCAAGCGCTCATACGCACGCGCCTGCTCCATCGGATTCAAATCCGCTCGCTGCAAATTCTCTACGACGGTCATCTCCATTGCCTGCAGATCGGAGACCTCCCGAATCATCGCAGGCACCGTCAGCTTTCCAGCCTGCTTGCTCGCAAGAAGCCGGCGCTCTCCGGTAATTAGCGTGTACCGGCCACCCTTTTCCGGTCGCACCACGACCGGCTGCACGACTCCAGTAGCCGCAATCGACGCAGCAAGCTCCTTCAGCTTCTCCTCATCAAACCCCGCCCGCGTCTGGTACGGATTCCTGTCGATCAGTTCGACCCCAATCTCCAACGGCCGGCCCGCCTGTTCCTCCCCCGCTGCCAGCGCCACCGGAGCAGGCGTTGGTCTCGCCGGCAGCAACGACTCCAACCCTTTACCCAGCGCTCGTCTTTTGCCCTCAGCCTGCACTGCAGCCATCGTTAGACTCTACTTTCTTCAAAACGGCCAAACCTTCTTCTTCGCAGCTTTGCCGGCCCCAACGGACGCGGCCTGCGCTCCCGAGCTCTCACCAGCCGCTGCTTTCCGCCCAGCACTCGCAACCGCCGTACCACTTTCGTGCAACTCCCCCGGCGCAGGCTGCGGGGGCCGAGCCTTCACTTTGAACCCATTCCGCACCAAAAGCTCGCGCGCGACGTCCCGGTAGGCCTCCGCTCCTCTCGACCGCGAGTCATACGTCACAGCAGGTTGCCCATGACTCGGTGCCTCGGCCAATCGAACATTCCGCGGGATCGTCGTCTGCAGCAGCTTTTCTCCAAAGAAGCTCACCAGGTTCTCCCTCACCTGCTGCGAGAGGTTTGTCCGGTCGTCATACATCGTGAGCAATACGCCTTCCAGCCCCAACTCAGCATTAAAGCTCGCAGCAATCCGGTCCAGCGTGGACATCAGCTCCGAAATTCCTTCCAGCGCAAAATACTCCGCCTGCATGGGTACGAGCAGGCGGTCCGCCGCCACCAGCGAATTCAACGTAAGCAGATCCAACGCAGGCGGACAATCCAGCAGGACGAAGTCATATACCTTGCGAACAGGTTCCAAAGCCTCACGCAGCCGGAACTCCCGTCGCTTCATTCCCACCATCTCCAGATTCGCCCCGATAAGATTTCTCGTGCCGGGAAGCAGCCAAAGCTTCTCTATCGCGGTGCCCACGATCGCCTCTTGAGCCTGCGTCTCTCCCAGAAGCACGTCATATACCGACGCCCGGTCCTCGCCTCGAGCAAACCCCAATCCACTGGTCGCGTTCGCCTGCGGATCGCAATCGACCAGAAGGATGGAATACCCTTCGAGCGCGAAAGAGGCCGCTACGTTCAGCGCAGTCGTGGTCTTTCCCACGCCGCCCTTCTGGTTCACCACCGCAAGTACCCTGGACACCTGGGGACTCTTCTTCGAATTTGCCGATGCGACACTGCGATCCATGAAGGTACCGGCTCAGCCTACCAGAACGGCCCCGTAGGGCGCGTGTGGGAATCGGCATTGTTCCACGTGGAACAGCGCTGCCCCCTACCCAAATCATCAACTCTGTTCCACGTGGAACATTCCCCCTACTCCGCTCGCCGAAGTCGAACGAAACTTCCGACACGCTCCGGCATCGCAAACACCTCGCCCTCACCAAGCCTCTCCCCAGTCATCTCCAGCAGCACCCCACCCAGCCTCAGCCGTCCGAACCCCACCTCCACCATTTCCTCCATTCTGTCCACCGCCCTCATCAACACCGCGTCGAACCGCCGCCCCACTTCCATACCCTCAACCCGCCCCGCAAATACCTCGCACCCCAAGCCCAGCTCTCGCACAACCTCCCGCAGAAACGCCACCTTCTTTCCCTGCGCTTCCGCCAATGCAACCTTCACGCCGGGCAACAATAGTTGCACAGGCACCCCAGGAAACCCTGCCCCTGACCCCAAATCCAAGACCTCCGCCTCGGCCCCGACAACCTCCCCCAGCCGGCAGCCCGCAAACAAACTCTCGCCGAAGTGGCGGCGCACAATCTGCTCTGGCTCCCGAATGGCCGTCAGGTTCGTCCGCGCATTCCACCGCAAGAGGAGCGCAAGATACACATCGAGCTTCTCGTATAGCCGCGGATCGATTTCCACTCCCGCCGGAAGCTCTGCCAGGTAGGGCGCAACGAGATCCGCTATCCACTTCTCAGACATCACCTTCATCCGCACCCTCCGCCCGCATTCTCCAGTCCTCCGCCTCGGAAACGACCCACGCAAACAGCGCCCGCGACGCCGCCGAAATGCCCACGCTACGCTCAGGATGCCACTGCACCCCCAGCATCGACGCCAACCCGACGCGTCCCTCCACGGCCTCAATGACCCCGTCCTCCACCGAGCGAGCTACCACAGCCATATCCTGCCCCGGACCCGACACCGCCTGATGATGGCTACTATTGACCGTCAAACGCCGAAACTCGCCCTCCGCAGGCGCTTCCGCTCCGCTCATTAAACTTGCTAACAAACTCTGCCCAGCCACAATCACCGAATGCGCCACAGCCACGCTAGACCCAGCCGAGTGGTTCACCGGCAAGGGCGCCAGGTCCTGCACCAGGCTCCCACCCCTCCACACATTCAGAAATTGTGCCCCAAAGCAGATGGCCAGCACCGGCTTACCCGTTTCAGTTGCATGCTCCAGCAGATACCGGTCACACTCCTCACGGTGCGCATCCACCGGAGCGGTCCCTGGCTCCGGCATCTGGCCATACAACTCCGGCGCAACATCTGCCGGGCTCCCCGGCAGCACAAACCCGTCACACTCGGTAGCCAGCGCCCGCATCTCTGCCATGGTGAGTCCCAACCGGATCGACACCGGCTCCGCGCCAGCCTGCGTCACCGCAGCCTCGTAGACCGGACCGTCCTTGCGGTTGTACGCAAGATCGGCCGCCGTCGGCACCGGAATCCCAATCCTCACGCCCATTCGCCTACCCTCCTGCACAGTCTCGTCTCAAATGCTACGCTGCGCTATGCGACAACTCCTCCGCACTTTGTTGCCCCTCGGGCTCCTCGCCGCTCCGTTTCTTCTCCAAGCCCAGCAGAATGACCCCACAGTGCAGCTCCTTCAACGTCTGTCCGACGCCCCTGGACCTCCGGGCTATGAAGACCCCGTCCGCGCACTTATGGTCGCCGACATGAAGCCCCTCAGCTCTGTGCCTCTCCGCTACGACGGTATGGGATCCGTCATTGCCCAGCTCGGCACCACCGGCCCGCGCATCATGGTCGATGCGCACATGGACGAACTCGGCGGCATGGTCCGCCGCATCGCTCCGAACGGCCAGCTCACCATGCAGATGCTCGGCGGCTGGCTCGACCAGGCCCTTGTCGATCAACGCTGGATCATCCTCGGCAGCAAAGGGCCGGTCGAAGCCGTCACCGGCATTCGCGACATCCACGTTGCTTCCCCTGCCGAGCGCACCGCCGTCATCCCCCGCGACAGTGTCTTCCTCGATGTAGGTGCCAAGAACCCCGCCGAAACGGCTGCGCTCGGCATCGAGCCCGGCGATCCCGTCGTTCCTGACTCACCCTTCAAGCTCCTCGCCGGCTATAACTATCTTGGTAAAGCCTGGGACGACCGCATCGGCTGCGCCGTTCTCCTCCAGGCCATGCAGCGCATGGCAAAAATCCCGCATACCAACCAGATCTTCTTTGTCGCGACCACCCAGGAGGAGATCGGTCTCCGCGGTGCCCGCACCGCCGCCAACGTCGTCAAACCCGACCTCGGCCTGGCCCTGGAAGGAGGCATCGCTAACGACCAGGGAGGCCATGCGGAAGAAACTCAGGCGCATTTGGGCGGCGGCCCGGGCATCTTCCTTTACGATTCCAGCGCCATCCCCAACCGCAAGCTCGTGCGTTTCGTCGAAGACACAGCCAAGTCCAACAACATCCCTCTTCAACTGGACCTTGTTCAGGGGTACGGCGACGACTCGGCCGAAATGCAGGAATCAGGCACTGGAGCCCCAACGCTGAATATCGTTACGCCTGTGCGATATACGCACGCACACAACGGCGTGGTGAATCGCGGTGACTTCGATCGCACTGTGGATCTGCTGGTCGACCTTCTCCAACACCTCGACCAGCCGACGGTAGACCGCATCCGCGACTTCACACCCCAGCCCTGACCTTCCGTTTTCAACACCTCACTCTAATGATGGTCTCGAAGAACCCACGGAGCCCTCCCGCGCTTTGCGTGGTCTGTGCTCCTGACAACCAGTGCGCTCCGTCCCGACCAGATATATGCAGTCCTGAACTCCGCAAAGTGCAGTCCATTACCTCCGTTTTCCTCCACGTACCGTATTTCCTTACAAAGTCACCACCCCGGAACACCAGCGTCATGTGACTCACACAAGGGATGTAGTCGCCTCCCGCCTCCGTGTGATTCGGCCCTTCCCGTTTCCGGCTACTCTCGCTTTGGTCATGGAAGCCAACAAGCAACCGAGGTAACGCATTTTCAGTAACTTACGTGCGTTTCACGGCTCTCCGCAGAACTTGTATCTTCCTCCGGCTTATCCCTTTTGAGGTCTCTTGATGTACTCGTCTTCGCGCTTTTGCAAGTTTCTCTTGTTCTGCGGTGTGGCTGCTGCTACTACGTTCTCCGCCGCAGCCACCCCTCCTCAGGCTCCTCCCAAACCAACGAAAACAGCGCCGGATCTCGTAAGCCCGGCTTCGGGCACCGTTTCAGTCATCATCCAGTACATTGCACCACCAAGGGCTACAGAGCTGCAGCAACTGGCTGCTCTGGGCGGCGGGACCGTCACTCCCCTCACCAGCATCAATGCCGTGCAGGTGCAGCTCCCCACATCCGTGCTGAATACACTCAGCACCGACACCAACATTCGGTATATCAGCCCCGATCGGCAGCTCGCCAGTCACCAGGTTGCCGCACCTGCGCTGCCTGCTCCAGCACCTGCGGGCCAAACGGTGTCTATCGCCTCCAGCGCCGAGTACACAGCTGAACCCATCAACGCTCCATCGGTGTGGGCGCGCAGCTACTTCGGGACAGGCATCACGGTAGCTGTCATTGACAGCGGCATCACCGTCGTCAAAGATCTGCAGAACTACCCCGGCGTGCCACAAGCTCCAGGGGCGCAGGGGCGCGTTCTTTACTCCCAGAACTTCGTCCCGAATACAGGGAACGACGCCAGCGACCACTACGGTCACGGAACGCATGTGGCCGGCCTGATCGGCGGCAACGGACTGGCTTCTACTGGGAATCAGTTTTTCCGCACTTTTTACGGCATCGCTCCGAACGTCAACTTCGTCAACCTCAAGGTGCTTGACCAGAACGGGCAGGGCACGGACACAGCCGTGATCCAAGCCATCCAACGGGCTATTGCTCTCAAGTCGACCTATAACATCCGCGTGATCAATCTTTCGCTCGGCCGTCCTGTCTTCGAGAGCTTCCAGCTGGATCCGCTTTGCCAGGCTGTCGAGCAGGCTTGGAAGGCAGGCATCGTCGTTGTCGCCGCAGCCGGCAACAACGGTCGCGACCTCGCGCTGAGCACCGAAGGCTATGGCACGATTGAAGCTCCCGGCAATGACCCCCATGTGCTCACCGTAGGCGCCGTCCGCACCAACGGCACAGCAGTCATCACCGACGATGCCATGGCGAGCTATAGCTCCAAAGGACCCACCTTCATCGATCATTTTGCCAAGCCCGATATTGTCGCTCCCGGTAACTTGGTCACGAGCCTGGAGGTTGGCGGTAATACGCTGCAGCAGAACAACCGTACCTTCTATACCCCGCGCAGCTTCTACCAGACAGGTGGAGGTCCCAACGCCGCTTACCAAAGCTCGCCGGATTACATGCCGCTGAGCGGTACCTCCATGGCAACCGGCGTCGTCAGCGGTGCGGTCGCTCTGCTGCTCAACGCCAACCCCGCCCTCACCCCGGATCAGGCAAAAGCCTTGCTCATGCAGGACGCCAACAAGTCGGTCCTGCCGCAAACCAGCTCGGTTTCCGATAACGGTGTCACCTATATCGCGCACAACGACGTTTTTACCGTCGGTGCCGGCTATCTTGACATCGGCGCCGCAGTGGCGGATGCCAAATCCAAGGTCATCCCTTCGGGCACCGCCATGACGCCCCTCGCTGTCTACGATCCCACCAGCGGCAACGCAGGCCTCGTCAAGGACGCAACGGCCCTCTGGGGCGCCACTGCCCTCTGGGGTGCCTCCAACATCTATGGTTCGGGCGCGTTCGTAGGTGGCAGCACGGCTCTCTGGGGTGCAACCGCCCTTTGGGGTGCCAACACACTCGCCAGCAGCACCGCCCTTTGGGGTGCCGCAAACACCGGCGCAGCCAACGATCCCAACGCCGCAACTGCCCTTTGGGGAGCCACCGCTCTCTGGGGAGCTAACGACCCGCAGGCCTTTACAGCCCTCTGGGGCGCGACCGCCCTCTGGGGTGCCAGCTCTCCTCAAGCGACAACCGCCCTCTGGGGTGCTTCCACCATGGACGGGTCCACCGCCCTGTGGGGAGCCGCAACCCCTAACGCCACCACAGCCCTTTGGGGAGCTTCCACCCTCAGTGGTACCACCGCACTCTGGGGCGCTACAACCTTCGCCAGATATTAAGTGGCCTGTTTCACTTGGAGGCAGCCCTCACAAGGGGCTGCCTTTTTTCTTCGGCAAACCTTGCCTGCTTTTTGCGCCAACTCGGTATCCTTTATGGAAGCGGGTCTCTCAAGCGGAGCCAGACCTTCTCCTGCAAAATCACTCGGGTATCCACCTAAGTACAGTGTTCGGAATACTTTAGCGAAAAAGTAGAGGGGTACCCCCTGGCTCGGCCATCCGCATCCAACACTGCATGAAAGCAGCCGTTCTGCACGAGTATGGAGCTCCCTCCAAGCTGAAATACGAGAACTTCCCCGACCCACAACCCGGTCCCGGAGAAGTCCGTGTCCGCGTTCTGGCCGCCAGCGTCAACCCCGTCGACTGGAAGATGCGCTCCGGCGAAGCCAGAGAGCGCTACCCCGTCGAATTTCCAGGCATCCTGGGCCGCGACGTCGCCGGAATCGTGGACACCCTCGGTGAGGGCGTCACCGGCTTTGCCGAAGGCGACAAGGTCTTCGCCCTCGCCCATGCCACCTACGCCGAACTCTGCATCGTCAAAGCCGCCGACCTCGCACGCATCCCTGACGGCCTGGACATGGTGGCAGCAGGCACGGTTCCGCTCGTCTCCCTCACAGGCGACCAGCTCATCCGCCAAGCCACAGAGGTCCAGTCAGGCCAAACCATCCTGCTCACCGGAGCCACCGGCAGCGTAGGCCGCTGCGCCCTGTTCTGTGCACTGGAACTCGGCGCAAAGGTCATCGCCGGCGTCCGCAAGAAGCAGCTACAGGAAGCCCTGGCGCTCGGCGCCACCGCAGCGATCGATGTCAGCGACAGTGACGATCTGGCCCGCATCGGCATGGTTGACGGCGTCGCGGACACCGTCGGCGGCAAGCTCGCCCCAAAGGTCCTAGCCAAAGTCAAACCTGGAGGCGCCTTCGGCAGTGTTCTGGGACCGCCCGCAGACGTAGCCCTCCACCCTCTGGTACGTGTCAACCCGATGACGGCCCATCCCGCCCCGTTAACCATTGTCCATTACGGCGAGGCGCTCCGCGATGGCCGGCTAACGATTCCGCTTGAACGCACGATGCCCCTCTCCGAAGCGGCCGGCGCACAGGCCATGGCCGAAAAGGGCGGGATCGGCAAAATCGTCCTCGTACCCTGATCCATCCCAGCCGCCTCGACTCCAGCCGGCTAGGTGGTAGAGCGCCGGATCGGCTTGGTGGGCAGGGACTGCTTCTCCTCAGGCGTCTGCTCATGCATCGGCGACTCCGTCTTCCGCTGGTCCTCGCATTCCACAACAGCCCGCATCCAGTACTGCCCTTCTTCATCGACTTCAATGCCATGCGTCTCGCGCTCGAAGCCGGGAAAGCGGCTGCCGAAATCTTGCATGGCAAGAATGAGCTTCATCACCGGACTGTTGCTATCGCCAAGACGCTCGCCCGGCATACTCATCGGAATGCCCGGCGGATACGGCACAAGCATCACGGGCGCAATACGCCCAGCCATCTGCTCGAAGGGAATCTTCTCGGTCTCTCCCCGCACCAGCTTTTGATACGCCTGCGCCGGCGTCAGCACCGGGTCAAAGTCCTCATCGCACGCGGCATTTACAAGGTCCGCCAGCTTCATCTCCAGCATGGCTGCATGCATCTCATCGGAAAGTTCGCGCAAAGTCTGATTGCGGTACCGAGCGGGAAACCGTTGCACCAACTCGGGCATGGCTTCCATCAGATCGGCATCGCTGTCATAGAGCCGCTTAAACTCGAACAGATTCTCAAGCAGCGCGCCCCACTTTCCCTTGCTGGTGCCCACCGAGAAAAGCACAAGCACGGTGTAGTCGCCGTTACGCGCAATCTCGACACGACGTCCATCTAAAAATTCCACCAGGATTGCCGCGGGAATCCCCCAATCCTCGATCGCACCCTGCGCGTTCTGGCCCGGCATCAAGATCGTGACCTTGGTCGGATCGAGCATCACATATCCATCCGCAATGTCCTCGTCCTGAAAGCCGTGCCAGCTCTCGCCCGGTTTCAACGTCCAGCAATGCGAGTTGGCGATGAGGAGTTTGTCCGGCGCTTCCTCCAGCACGTGCGTCTCACCCGTGACAGGGTCATGCACCTGTTCCGGCTGGTAAATCCGGAAGAACCAGCCGTCTCCGTTGGATTCAGCCTCGCGCAGCCGGTGCGCCACGGAAGACATCGCCTTACGGAAACTGACGGCATCGCCGATCGTCTCTTCCATCAGCGTGTGTCCCGCAGGCTCGTCCATCATGGCCGCCGCAACATCAAGGGATGCAATCAGTGGGTAGAACGGCGACGTGGTTCCATGCATCATGAAAGCTTCGTTGAAAGCATCGAAGTCAAGCGGCGCACGATCGCTCAGCTTGACGTGCACCATCGAGCCCATCGAGAACGCCGCCAACATCTTGTGCGTTGACTGCACCGCGAACAGCGTTGGCCGGTTCGGCATCTCGTCCGGCACGCCCATCGCGAAACGCCCCTCATACAATTCGTGGAACTTGGCATACGCGTACCAGGCTTCATCGAAATGAACACGTGGCACGCTCTTCGCTAGCTGCTCAACCACCTTGTTCACGTCATAACAAAGCCCGTCATAGGTGGAATTCGTCACAACCGCATAGCTGGGCTTCGGCGAGGTCGCCCCTGGCGTAAACGGACACCGGCTGATCAGCTCCTGCACAGACTCAGGACTGAACCTCCGCAGCGGCACAAGACCAATCATCCCGTAGCCGTTGCGTGTGGGTTTGAAGTACACCGGCCGCGCGCCCGTGACGGTAAGCACATGCGCAATGGATTTATGGCAGTTTGCGTCGGCCAGCACGATGTCGTCGTTCGCGATCACACCGTGGCCAACAATCTGATTTGACGTGGACGAGCCGCCAAGAACATAAAACGTCCAGTCGGCGCCAAAGATGCGCGCTGCATTGCGCTCCGAATCGCCCGGAGGCCCAATGTGATCGAGCCACGAGCCCAGCGGGGCAGTCGAAATGCCGAGATCGGCGCGCAGCAGATTCTCGCCAAAAAACCGATGAAACTCCATGCCGATGGGGTGCTTCAAAAATGCAACGCCGCCCATGTGCCCCGGCGCGTCCCAGGAGTATGCGCCCTGATCGGTGTACTTCTGCAACTCGCGGAAATACGGCGGCAGCAGGCTTGCGTGATAGCGATCGACGGCGAAATCCACGCGATTGGCAATGAAGGCTGGTGTATCCCCAAACAGGTGAATGTACTCATGCACTTGCCGCACCACCTCCAACGGAAGTTCGCTGACGAGCGTGCGATCTGCAATCAGAAAGATTGGAACCTTCTTGTTGCGCCGACGCACAGCACGCAGGATCTGCAGCGCCGCATGCTCAGCGAACTGGTTGTCGCCCTCTAGATCCCAGTCCAACAGGATGGCGCTGTACGAAGGGTCGGAGGTGACCAGCGCGAGGCCGTCCTCGGGGGTTGAGGTGCGGACGACCGCATAGCCTTCATCTTTTATGGCTTCGACGAGACGCTCCATGGCGCGATCGGAGACTGACTCGGTCCCGCCCAACTCGCCGGCGATCAGTAATACCCAACGCCGTTCATTCACTCGTCTATGCTATCTCTGTTTTGTGAAACAGGTGTGGCATCCTGATGGCCCGGTGCAGGAGCTTTCAGTCACGTAGTCTGCCACGGTTAGCGTTCCCGGAGCCAAGTACGACCGCAACGGCCTCGACATGCGAGAGGGCCTCCGCTCCACGCGCAAACTCAAGTCCACGGTGTAGCGCGCCCGCCTTCATCGCTGCTTTTGCCTCGGCCAACATGAGCTTGTAGATCGTGGCGATTCCACGGGGGCTGCTGCCCTCCCGCTCGGCCCAATGCGCCGCTCCGCGCTCAAGAAGCCGATCGTACTCGTCCTGCGAGGCACTCGTAAGATCGGTAGCAACGCTTGGGTCGCCAGCCTGCGTAGCGAGTGATCCAAAAGCCAGATGCTCGCCCGTCCTCAGCAGATCGGCTCCACCTTTGTCGTCGCCGGCGGCCAGTGAACTCTGCGCGAGACGCGTAAGGGTGTCGATCTGCCTCAACGCATGCTCAGGCAAACCGCCGTAAAGAATGTTGACGCGATGCAAGTGCTCATACGCGCGCCGAAGATCATTCCCTTGCGGCTTCGCACTCTTTTTTGCGGCTTTTTTCCCGACCTTCTTTGCAGCTTTCTTTGGGGGCATAGGACGTCCTTACCAGCGAGGCTCTCCCTATGGATGCCTCGTTGCCCCATCGCGATCGCGTTGGGAGTCGAAAGACTATGCCTCCGCGAAGAAGCGTCGCCTAACTCAACGTCTCCTGCAGCTTCCCGAGCGTACGCGCAAGGTCCTTGTCGTGGCGTCGCTGCTCATCGATCTTCGAGATCGAATGCATGACCGTTGTGTGGTGCTTACCCCCGAACTGCCGGCCGATCTCGGGCAGCGAAGCTTCGGTCATCTGCTTGGCAAGGTACATCGCAATCTGGCGAGGAACAACGATCTGACGCGAGTTGTTCTTCTGCTTCAGTTCCCCCACCCGCATGCCGAACTGTTCAGCGACGGCACGTTGAATGGCCTCAATGGTGATCTTGCGGACCTGCGTGTCGATGAACTGCTTCAGGCATTGCTGCGCCGTCGTCAGGGTCATCTCGACATGGTGAAGCCCGCACCACGCCATCAAACGAACAAGAGCGCCTTCCAGTTCGCGTACGTTGGTGCGCACGTTGCCGGCAATGAACAGAGCAACATCAATCGGCAGATTCGCATTCTCCAGCTCGGCCTTACGCTGCAGGATCGCTACCTTGGTTTCAAGGTCAGGCGGTTGGATATCGACCACCAGTCCCCACTCGAAACGCGACCGCAGCCGGTCCTCGAAGCCATTCAACTCCTTGGGCGGCCGGTCCGACGCAATAACAACCTGCTTCATGCCTTCGTGCAGAGTGTTGAACGTGTGGAAGAACTCTTCCTGCGTACGCTCCTTGTTCCCGATGAATTGAATGTCGTCAATCAGCAGGACGTCCGTGGAACGGTACCGATCACGAAAACCCGTCAGATTATCTTGCTGATGCCGAACACAATTGATGAGATCGTTCGTGAACTTCTCACCGGTCACATAGGTGATCGCCGCGTGCGGCAGACGGCGCTTCACCTCGTGGCCAATGGCATGCATCAGGTGCGTCTTGCCCAGACCCACACCGCCGTAAATAAACAGCGGGTTGTACGTACGTGCGGGTCGTTCAGCCACTGCACTTGCGGCCGCGTGCGCAAACTGATTCCCTGGACCCTGGACAAAATTTTCGAACGAATAGCTGGGCTTGAGCTGCGCCGCGGAACTCCAATCGAACCGGCTCTGCTCCGGACCCGGCGCAGGCGGCGATGGAGGAGCCGCTGCGGGACGTGGGGGACGAGGCGCGCTTGCCGAGTGTGTCGGCTGTGGGGCAAAAGCTCCATCGTCGCGCACCCGCGGCGCAGTGGGCTCTGCAGGCGGTGCCTGAAACACAACCTCATCGATCTCCAGCCCGAGCGTGTCGATGGCTTCATGGATGTGATCGCCATAGCGATCCCCGATGATTTCAAACTCTGGCGTGGGTACGCGTACGTACAGGGTGCGATCTTCGACGTGAGAGAAGCGTGTGGGTTTAAACCAGGCTTCAAAGCTCTGCCGCTTGACCTTCTTTTCCAACGCACCCAGGATGCGCACCCATTGATTGAGGACGGCGGCGGGGACCGGGACAAATGACATTGCGTGCAGCTTCCTTCGTGTCGTAGACGTTCAATTGTGAGCCCAGGAACGCGGCAAAAAGTAGCCGTCAAATTGGGCGCAGTACTCCGGACATCACACGTGGGGTGTGCTGTTCCAGATCACCGTTTCTGCTTGAGCTCAGCCGCGACCGGCAGAGAGAATGCAACAAAGAAGGAGTGGTTCAAATGCTCCGGTTGTAGCCAGCCGCCCCTTGTTAGAACGGAGTCGATAGTAGCACGTTGAATGCAGGCCACTGACAGCGGTCAGAGGCAATTTTTACAGGCTACAGGCGGCTTGCACCAGCCATGGTGAAACTCCCGTTTGGTTGTCTCGCGTATAGCCGAAGATCACCTAGTCCACGTTACCAAAGCACATCGCAGTTGTTCGTTGGGTGGGGTTTCGTTATACTCAGTAGTTGCTGCCAATCGCGCTCGTGAAATGTGTGTACACGTAAAGCTTGAGTACATCAAGTGACGCCGAGGCAGACGTGAGATCAACAGGACAACACAATGCCGAAGCGCACTTTCCAACCCAACCGTCGCCGTCGTAGCAAGGTGCACGGCTTCCTGAGCCGCATGAAGACCAAGGCCGGGGCCGCCGTGCTCAGCCGCCGCCGCGCAAAGGGTCGCCATAAGATCGCGGTCTCCGCGGGCTTCCGCGATTAACAAGCCACCACGCGCCATGGACAAGGGAGAGTTTTCCATGCAGCAGCCAGTCTCACTGGAAGCCGCGTGCGAAGCTCTCCCTCAACTTTGGTCTCCTCGCATCGTGGGTCGAGTCAACGATCAGTACATCAAGGCTGTGCGCGTACAGGGCGATTTTGCTTGGCACACGCATGCGGAGGAAGACGAGATGTTTCTCGTGCTTCGTGGTGTGCTGCGCATTGGTCGCGACGAGAGGGATGGAGGTCCTGTCGATGTACACGCGGGAGAGTTCTTCGTTGTGCCCCGTGGCATTCGCCACAACACCTCAGCCGAAAACGAGACCTGGCTGACCCTGATCGAGACCGTTACGACCAGGCACACCGGCGAGCAACAGACCGCGGTGACCCGCACCATCGAAGAGCAACTCGGGCCAATGCCAAGCTCCGCCGCGTAACGCGACCTTTGCTGCTCGGGTTTACCTCCTATGTCAGCTTCAACACAACATCGCTTGCGGAAACACGCTGACTATCAGCGCGTCTACAACACTGGCCGCAAAAAATGGGGACGGCAGTTCGCCTATTTCAGCGCGCCGCGTGAACCCGGCTCGACCGCAGCTATCCGAAGCGAGACGGGGGGCACGCGCGTGGGCTTAACCGTCCCCAAGGCCTTGGGTAAGGCGGTGGATCGGAACCGCATCAAGCGCCGCCTCCGTGAGCTTGTCCGCAAACTCTTACCACTCACCGCTGGTTTGCCGGTGGATGTTGTGCTCCATCCCAAGCGCAGTGTTCTGACCGCAGATTCCTCTACTCTCGAGCGCGAGGTCGGGCAGATCTTCCAGGCGGTACGCGGGAAGACGTCCCCAGGCCAGACGAGCCCTGAATCAAGCGCCAGGCTTGCGCAGGACAGCTCAAGCAGCCCGTCCTCGCGGAAAAACCTGGCATGAGTACTTCAGGAACGCAAGCAAACCTTGGATCGCGCGGTCGTCTGGCCGGAGCCGCCTACACCACCTATAAGCGCGTCCTCTCGCCCCTGCTGCACAGCTTCGGGATGACTCGGTGCAAGTACCTGCCCACCTGCAGTGAGTACGCCTACGTCGCCGTGGTGCGCTATGGTTGGCTCCGTGGGAGCTGGCTCGCCCTGCGCCGCTTAGGCCGCTGCAACCCCTTCCGGGCTGGAGGAGCTGACCCCGTTCCTTAACCGGGAAGGAACCAAAGCGGACGCCCTTACGTTTACCATGAAATAAGCTTCCCTTGCGCGTGATCCACTCAGCTTTCGCGCAGGTTCTTGAGAATAGGAAAGACCTTGCCAGAGATTCGTAATCCCAATGCGGGCAGCGGTAACGGCCCAGGCACCGGCGGTGGCCAGGATAACCGCTCGTTTTTGCTCATGATGTTTGTGATGATGGGCGTGCTCTTCGGCCTGCAGTACTGGCGCACGCGGCACAATCCACAGGTCGCCGAATCCAATGCCCCTGCCGCCATTACCGCCCCAGCAACGCCCAGGCCGGGCCAGGACAATACCGCTGCGGGCGCCGCTCTTGCCACAACGCCAGCTCCGCCTGCGTTAAACGCAGTGCAGGCAACCGCTGAAAACGCGACCGTTGTCGAGAATGAGCTCTACAGGATCACTTTCTCCAACCGCGGCGGCGCCGTGACCTCGTGGATCCTCAAGCGCTACAAGGACAACTCCGGTCAACCACTCGACATCGTGAACGAGGGCGCTGCCAGGCTGTATGGCTATCCCTTGTCGCTCTATACCTACGATCCCAATCTGACGCGAACCCTGAGTCAGGCCCTGTATGTGCCCTCCGCCACCGGTTCGCTTCAGGCTCCCGCAACGCTGGGCTTCCAGTACCAGGCTGGCGACCTGAAGGTGACCAAGACCTTCACCTTCGGAGCGGATTACGTCGTTCATGCAGACACGCAGGTGCTCCGCAACGGCGTACCCGTCGCCGCCACCGTAGCCTGGCCGGCCGGCCTCGGCGACATGGAAAATGTACAGGCCTACGCCGGCTCGACGATCGACACCATGGCCGACGGCAAGGAAGACCACACGGCCTTCAAAAAGATCGTCGGCGGCCAGACCGAGAACGGGCCCTTTGACTGGGCCGGCACCGCCGATCAGTATTTCGGCGCGGTCTTTCTTCCGGACCGGCCCGCGGACGCCACTCTCGTCACGCTGCACAATGAGATCGACGTAACCAAAGCTCAGCGCCGCTTTGGCCAGGGTGCGCCGGCCAAAGGCACCACCATGGTGCCGGTCCTTGGCGCCGCCATAGGTGACCGCACCAACCACGTCCAGACCCGTCTTTTCGTCGGACCCAAGGACATCCAGGTACTCAAGGCCGTGCACTCGGCCAGCGGTCACACGCTCGAGCAATTGCTCGACTTCGGCTTCTGGGGCGTCATTGGCAAGTGGCTCTTCCTCGGTCTCCAGTTCACCTACGCGCACGTCGTGCGCAGCTGGGGATGGGCCATCATTCTCTACACCATCCTGATCAATGCCGTACTTCTACCCCTGCGGGTGAAATCGATGCAGTCAGCGCTAAAGATGCAGCGCATTCAGCCGCAGATCGACACGATTAAAGCCAAGTACAAGAATCCCGGGCCTACCGACTCCAAAGCCGCGGAGATGAACCAGGAGATCATGGCCTACCAGAAGGAGCAGGGCGTCAGCATGTTTGGCGGCTGTGTTCCCACGCTGGTTCAGCTGCCGCTTCTGTTTGCCTTTTTCACCATGATGACCAAGGTGGTGGAACTTCGGCAGGCCCATTTCTGGTGGCTCCCTGACCTCTCCTCAGCGGATCCGTACCATATTCTGCCTATCTTCATGGTGCTGACGTCCTTCGCCGTGCAGTACTTCACCCCTTCGCCCGGCGTGGATCCCCAGCAGCAGAAAATGATGGCCTTCATGATGCCGGCTTTTTCTGGTTACATGACCTGGAATTACGCCTCGGGCCTGGCCCTTTACTGGAACGTAGGCAATCTGATCATGATCATTCAGCAGCAGGTTATGAACCGCACCTCCCTTGGCCGCCAGATGCGGGAAGCCCAGCTGGATCGTGCCCGCCGCAAGCAGGTCAGCCCGGGCGCCCGCTCGCGCACCATTGAGGCAAGACGCTGACGGGGAAGGTACACTAATACGGCATCCTGCCCAAATGGCTGCAAACGCATCCCATAGACAGGCTCTTCAGGAGCCAAGGACCACCATGCAAGACTTGGCGCAAGCCGCCGAAACTGTCGCCACTTTTATGCGGCTGCTGACTACCACCGGTGGTCTGCGCCTGCGCTTCCGCATCACGGCCGGTGCCGGCGCGATGGACCCGGATGGCTTTGAACGCAGAGACATTTACATCGAGTGCAAGGGCCCCGATGCCGGTCTGCTGGTCGAACGGGAAGGCGAGTTGCTGCGTGCCCTCGAACACGTTATCGCCAAAATTCTCAACCTGGACCCCGAAGAACACGACCGGGTCTCCTTTGACACCATGGGCTTTAAAGCGGAGCGCGCCCGGACCCTGCGGGATAGCGCTGACAGCGCCGTCGATGCCGTAGAAGACACCGGCAAACCCTACAGCTTTCCACCCATGAGCTCACGCGAACGTCGCATGCTCCATTTGTTCCTGCGCGACTCCGGCCTGCAAACCGCCAGCTCCGGCGAGGGACCGCGCCGCTACGTGGTGCTATACCCGGAAGGCTATCGGATCCCGGAAGAGCCCGTCCGCGATAGCCGCGGCACCGGCTCACGTCGAGAGCGCCCCAGCGGCGACCGTGATCGTTCCCGGCGTAGCAGGTATTAAGCCCACACCTCCCGATCCCCCTAAGATCAAAAAGCCACGCTGCCTCTCGTAGCGTGGCTTTTCGTGTTTAGCCGGTCGCCTGCCCTCCAAGCCTCACCATGGATGACACCCAATCGATCCTGTCCGCCCTCGATCCAGCCCCTGCGACCCTTCCCGCGCAAACTCAATTCAGACGGCATTTCCTCGCCGGTTCCCGTGTGCCTTGTTGAAAGCAAACCGGCCAAAATCGTCCACACAACGCAATTTGATCGGCCTTTCTCACAGAACCTCCGTCATCTTCCGAGGTCGCCCGATCTCTCCAACGTGGAACACGCGTGAAGGGAGGACCAAACCTCCCACTAGGGCACTGCATTTCCAGTCTTCCGTTGCGGCGCATCCCCCTTTTGGAAACCGGGGATAGCGCTAAAGTTGCAGATTGAGGTCGTTTACACCGTTTATCCACTTCCCCACGCACAACGAAGGATACGGAGAGGTATTTCTCTCTATTCACTTCAGTTTCTAAGTACTCCCCTCGCAGACTCCCCTTCACAGAAGCCCAGGACATCCGTCCCGGAACCCCACAGTGGGGCTGGGGTTATTCACACCCACGGAAAGCTCCACAAACCGCCTCCACTCGCCTAGAATCAACGCATTCGCAGGAGAACCAAAAAGTGTCCACCGCCACGCTGACGCCCGATGTCGCTGCAGTCCCTACCGGCAACCTGGAGATCACGGTTTCACGCGCCGAACTGCTGCGCGAACTCACCGCGGCCCAGACCGTCGTCGAGCGTAAAACCACCATTCCGATCCTGTCGAACTTCCTCTTCGAAGCTTCCACCGGCGAGAACGGCAATGGTCGGCTCACGATCACCGCGACCGACCTCGACCAGTCGCTCAAGACCAGCTGCGCGGCCAAGGTGAAAAAAGCCGGTGCCTGCACCATTCCCGCCCGCAAGCTCTACGACTACATCCGCCTGCTTCCCGAGGGCGAGATCTCCATCAAGCTCATGGACAACCACTGGGTTCAGATCCGGGCCGGCCGATCCAACACCAAGATGGTCGGCATGGCCCGAGCCAACTTCCCCCAGGTCCCGGAGTTCCCGCAGGGGCTGGGCCACAAAATCACAACCGGCTCGCTGCGCAACATGATCGCAAAAGTGATCTTCGCGATCAGCAACGAGGAGTCCCGCTACACCCTGAACGGCGCCCTTCTGGTTCTCAAGGCCGAGTCCATGGCCATGGTCGCAACCGACGGCCACCGCCTGGCGCACATCGAGCAGCTCGGCGAAAACCTCGAAGGCATCAGCGGCGAGAAGAAGACCCTCATTCCCCGCAAGGCGCTGGCCGAGTTGAGTGGTCTCCTGGCCAACACGGACGCTGAGCAGATCGACTTCGCCGATGACGAGCAGACCCTCTTCTTCCGCATCGGCGGCCGCGTGCTTACCAGCCGCAAGCTCACTGGACAGTTTCCCAACTACGAAGCCGTGCTGCCGCGTGACAACAACAAATTCGTCATCGTGCGTTCGGAAGATCTGATGGGCTGCATTCAGCGCGTTGCCCAGTTCGCCGACGAGCGCTCCGGAGCTATCCGCATCCGCCTGGAGCAGAACGAACTGAAGCTGAGCGCGCAGTCCACCGATTCAGGCGAATCGGAAGATGTCATCGAAACGCCCTACAGCTACGATCCGCTGGTTGTCGGCTTCAACTCCAGCTACCTCATCGATTTTTTGAAAGCCATCGGCGAATCCGGAGAGGTCCGCATGGAGTTCAAGGACGCACAATCCGCCGGCCAGATGCGCCCCGAAGACAACAACGAGGATGTGCGCTACCGCTACATCCTCATGCCGATGCGCATTTGAGAGTACGAACTATGAGGTGAAAGAACTCCTGACGAAGAGCGCCTTTATAGGCGCTTTTCTCGCCTTTTGGCTGTGTTGCGAAGATCCTCCTCCGTGAAGCCGGCGCCTTCCCAGAGGTCCACCTGCGCTTCGTTGTGAAGAAGCCTGAAACATGGGTGAGCAGCCGTCCGCGGATTCCTGTGCTTCTTTATGCGCGACCTGACCGCGAGTATCTCGTGGTGCCGGCCGGTTTGCCTGCCGCTTGCGCGAAAAAATGCCGACGAGAGAATGCCTTCCGATACGCACAGGGCTTTTTCGCGATTTTTGCGCAAAGTGCATGGACAGTTGCCGTGACCTGAACTTAGCATGCTCCGCATGACAAAAATCTCTCGTCGCGCTTTGGGTCGCGGGGCTTTGGCAATGGCCGCTGTCACGGTTGGGCGCGGCAGTTTCGCTCAGGGTAAGGCTGCAGCGTCGTCCCCGATTCGCCTCGGTGTCGCCAGTTATAGCCTCCGCAACTTCAAGGATCCCGCCTACGTGATTGCCGCGATGAAGCAGCTGCGGACGCCCTACCTGAACCTCAAAGATACCCATCTGCCCATGACCCCGTTGGATGGGGTCCGCCCTCTGGCGAATCAGTACCGCGCGGCCGGCCTAACGCTCACGGCAGCGGGAACGATCTATTTCAACAAGGACGAAGACGAGGATGTCAGGTCGAAGTTCGAGTATGTCAAAGCCGCAGCCATCTCGTTGATAGTTGGCGCTCCAACTCATCAGACACTGTCGCGCGTGGAGCGCTTTGCGAAGCAGTACGACGTCCGTGTTGCCATCCACAACCACGGGCCGGAGGACAAGGAATGGCCGTCGCCTCTGGACGTCCTGAAGGCCGTGCAGGGCATGGACGCGCGGCTTGGCTGCTGCATCGATGTGGGCCACACCCTGCGCGCCGGCGTCGATGTAGTCGAGGCCATCCACAAGGCGGGGCCGCGGCTCTTTGACATGCATATGAAGGATCTGGCGCAGAGCACCGTAAAGGAAAGCCAGGTTGCCGTCGGTGAGGGTGTCATGCCGGTGCGTGCGATCTTCGCTGCGCTTATTGCGATGCAATACCCCGGGTTTGTGGACCTGGAATACGAGATCAAGGCAGAAGATCCCCTGCCGGGCATGATGGAGAGCTTTGCTTACATGCGCGGTGTTCTGGCGGGGATGGGATATGCAAGGACGTCATGAGGCGGGGAGGGGCCACAAGCGGCCCCTCTAACCGTGAAACTAGACCTTAGGCTCCCAACCCTTCTCGTACGTGCGGTGCGTCATCGCCTCGGCTTCTCTGTCATTGAGGATGGCATAGGATGTCGGGTCGGCGTGCAGTTCACGGCCAGTGAAGTAAGCGATATTGGAGAGCTGAAGCATCGTAACGGGCACGTTGCCTTGGGCGACCGGCTGGCGCAATGCCTCCCCCTTGCGAATCGCAGCAATCAGGTTTGCGAAATGAGCGTCCGTCATTGTGTCCGCCCCAACTAGATCCGTAGAACTAGTCTTTGGCTTGTTGGGAACCTTGTATGAGGTTTGGAGCTTGTCCTTCAGGTCATACACCTCATACCCGTCGCGATCGATGATCACCGAGCCTGTCGTTCCATGGACGCAGGTGCCGCGCTCGCGACCATAAGTGGTTTTCCCGCTGCAGCAATCGCCCTTCCACGTGATCAGTTGGTCCGGGTACATGAAGCTGGTATCGAGCGTGTCGTAGAACTGCCAGTCGTCATGCGCAGCATAACGTCCACCCGCCGCTGTGATCTTGGTCGGGAAGCCGGCGCCGAGCGCCCAGACCGCGACGTCGACCTCGTGCGTTCCGTTGTTCAATGCTTCTCCGGTACCCCAGTTCGTAAACCAGTGCCAGTTGTACGGATGGATATTGTCCTTGTACTCGCGGCGCGGTGCCGGACCCTGCCATAAATCCCAATCCAGCGTGGCAGGCACAGCCATGGGCTTGCCGACGCCTATCGGCTTGCGGCGGTTCGTGTACCAGGTCTCAGCCCAGTACGCGCGACCGATAGCGCCATTGTGGATCTTGTCGACGATCTCGATGGAATGCGGCGAGGAACGCTGCTGCGAGCCCATTTGGCAGAGCTTGCCGTATTTCTTCTGCGCGGCCACGAGCATCTGGCCTTCATGCGGGTTTTGCGAGCAGGGCTTTTCTACATAGACATGCTTGCCGGCCTCAAGCGCCAGAATGGCCATCGGCGCGTGCCAGTGGTCGGGCGTGGCAATCGTAACGACATCGATCTCTTTGGAAGCAAGAACGTGCCGGAAATCCTGTTGCGTCTGAGGCCTGGTCCCGGTGACCTTTTCCGTCGCCCCGGCATATTTCTCCAGGATGACCGTGTCTACGTCACAAACCTGGGCGATCCGTGCTGTCGCTTTGTTGGCTTCCAACGATGAAAGATGGGCATAGGCACGACTGTTCAGACCGATCACGGCGAAGTTGAGGCGGTCGTTGGATCCGGCGATCTGAGCGTAACTTCGGGCCGTGAAGCGAGAAGCAAGAGCTGTAGTGCTGGCCGCCACAGCCGCGTCGCGCAAAAATTGACGTCGAGATGTCATGCAATCTCCTGTTCGGGCACCCATGCTATCGCAGCCGGTATTGCCCCGTCTTGAGCGGGGTCGTAGCTGCTCTTCTCCGTAGGATCTGCATCGCAGTAATCGAGCAGTTTTCTGCGAAGGAGATAAGCGAATGGCGGAGAAGCATCCTGTACGTGGTGTGCTGGCGGGCGTTATAGGTGGTCTTGTAGCCGGCTGGTTGATGAACGTGTGGAGCGAAGGACCGGGAACGGCGATTTCCAAGGAACTGGAGACGCCTGAAGAGCAGAAGCAGGTCGCGGCCCAAAGCGACGGCGAAGACGCCACGATGAAGACCGCGGACGCGCTCTACAGCGCAGCCGAAGGAGGTCAGCACCTGACGCATGAGCAGCGCGCAAAGGATGGACCAATCGTGCACTATGCCTATGCGGCGCTTGCTGGCGGACTTTATGGTGGGTTGGCGGAGTATACGTCGCTTGTTCGATCAGGGTTTGGAACTGTTTATGGCACAGCATTGTTCGTGGGCGGCGACCTTATTGCCGTGCCCGCGCTGGGCTTCTCCAAGCCGCTGTCGGCGTTTCCGCCCTCCTCCTTTGCGGCGCCTTATACAGGACATCTGGTGTATGGCGCGACCACGGAGCTTGTTCGGAGAATTGCGCGCCTGATCCTGTAAGAACAGCCTTTAGAAGCGCAGCACCACGCCGCCGCCGAACTGCTGGAGGGTCTGGTTTCCGCCTTGGTAGGCGTTAATCAGGCCACCTCCGTACTCGGCCCGCAGGTCGAGGTGCGGAAGGACTGTGTAATCGACGCCACCGTTGATCTGCCAGGCGGAGGAACTGGTGGTATTGGCATTGATGCCGTAGTTGGTGCCGACGCCGCCAACCTCTGCCTGTACGTAGGGCTTGAGGGGCAGGATCGGCAGCTTCAGCGAGAGGCGTGCGCCGATTAGACCGCCGTGAAGCTTGTTGCCATAGCTGTTGCTGTTGGAGCTGCTCTCCGAGAAATAGCGTCCGTCGATGCCGAAGTGAATGAGACCTGTCTTGGTGAATTCGTCATAGGCTCCGATCGTGAAGCCACCAGAGGAGAAACCGGCGTCCTGTGGTGCATTGCTGCCGGGGATGGTGCGCGTGGAACCGAGAATTCCACCGGAAAACAAGCCATACACGGCGAACTGGCCGTGAGCTTTGGCTTGGGGCAGAGCAAAGAGAACAGGGACAAGGACAGCAAAGGACAAGCGAAGACGCATCGGGACTCCAGATTGGGGTTAACTGTGAGTGTCTACGCTGCGCTGCCGCAAAAGTCGTGAATGTGGTCTATAGCCTACAAAACTCGACTGTGTTTGTAGCCTGCGATTGTTAGAGCGGCTAGAAGCTCCTCGACCTGTTCGCGTCCGCGGGTTTCCATAGTCATGTCAATGGTGGTGTCGCCCAGGTTTACGCCGTAGTAAGCGCGGTTGTACAGGGTGTCGACGATGTTGGCGCGGTGACTGGCGATGATGGTGGTGAGGTCGGTCAGGGCTCCTGGGCGATCGAGGAGGTGGATGCGGAGACGGATGAGACGACCGTCTTGTACGAGGCCTCGCTCGATAATGCGGCTGAGGAGCGTGACGTCGATGTTGCCGCCGCAGACGAGAACAGCGACGCGGGTGGAGGCGGGCAGTGAGGTGCGGTGCTGGAGCACGGCTGCGAGCGCGGCTGCACCCGCGCCTTCGGCGAGGGTTTTTTCGCGCTCGAGCAGGGTCAGGATTGCGCTGGCGATTTCGTCTTCTTCGACGGTGACGATCTCGTCAACGTAGCGCTGGACGAGCGGGACGGTGATGTCACCGGCGCGGCGGACCGCGATGCCGTCGGCGATGGTGGTGGCGGGGTCCAGGGTTACGGGGCGGCCTTCGCGGAGGGCGCGCTGCATGCTGGGGAGGCGGGCGGTCTGGACGCCGATGACGCGGACTGGGCGTTCGGTTGGGTGGCGCGAGGCCTTGAGGGCGGTCGCGATGCCGGAGATGAGGCCTCCGCCGCCGATGGGAACGACTACGGCCTCGAGGTTGGGGACTTGCTCGAGGAGTTCGAGGGCGATGGTGCCTTGGCCGGCGATGACGAGGGGGTCGTCGAAGGGGTGGATGAAGGTGATGCCGTCGGCTTCAGCGCGGCGGGTGGCTTCGGTGCAGGCCTCGTCGTAGTTGGCTCCATGGAGGATGACCTCGGCGCCGAAGCCTCGGGTCGCTTGCACCTTGACGAGTGGGGTTGCGAGGGGCATAACGACCGTGGAGCGGATGCCGCGGCGGGTTGCGTGGTAGGCGACGCCTTGGGCGTGGTTGCCGGCGCTGGCGGCGATGACGCCGCGGCGGGCTTGTTCAGGGGTGAGGGTGGCGATGCGGTTGAGAGCGCCGCGCTCCTTGAAGGAGCCGGTCATCTGGAGGTTTTCCAGCTTGAGGAAGATGTCCTGGCCGGTCTGGCGAGAGAGGGTCTCGGAGCGGGCGCAGGGGGTGCGGTAGACGGCGTCGCCGAGGCGCTCACGGGCGGCCTGGATATCGGCCAGGGTGACGGCGGGCGCGGTGGCGAGGGAGGTCATTGGGTGACTTCCATAGTACGGGCTGGCCGCGGCTCTCTTGCGGGCGGGGGACCCCTCCCCCCGGGGTACTTTGTCTTCAAAGTACGTCGAAATAGGAACTTAGCGGGGTACTTCAGCGCCAGCGAGGGTCGAGTTTGCGCAGCCGAACAGCAGGTTCACCTTCGGTGATTCATTAAAACGCAAGCCGAATTGCGGCGTCCATCTCGCACGCCCTGTGAAGGCTTACCTCCAGAATAGTTGTTTGTGTGAATTACTACGCAAGGGTTACGAATCCTTTCCACTTCTTTTTTTGAGAACGAGGAAGGCGACGTTGTCCCAGGAATTGTGGATGCCGACAAGCAGGAGAAGAACGGCAGCGGCGGCTTCGGCAAAGAGAGCGGGGCGGGTATAGGTGCGGGCAAAAAGGGCGGCGAGGGCGAGGGTGGCGTAGGCAAGGAGGGGAAGAATGAAGTGGAAGCACCAGTCCTCGAAGACGGGTTGGTAGAGGTTTTGGGCGCGCATGCGGCGCATGACGGCAATGGTATAGCCACCACCGAGGAGTCCTACGAGGCCCCATAGAACCGCTGGGCCCTCAATGCCATGCCACGGAGCGCTGAGGATGGCGGTGACGACCAGGACGGTGGCGAAGTGAACGATGGTGGGAGTGACGAAGGCGTCGCCTGTCTCGGCCTGCCCAGGCTCAACAGGAAGGTCGGCGATGAGGGCGAGCGAGACGAACTGCAGGCCGGTGAGGGCGCCGGCGGCGGAGCCGGTGATCTGGTAGAAGGTGCTCCATTCGGTGAGGGCGGTCATGGCATCATCCCGTGTGAGTAGGTTCGCTGAGAGGCTCGGGGCCATGGTACTCAATGGGAGCCTTCGGGAGGTAATTGCTGGACTGAGATTCGCTTATCCGGGAGGTTGGTGGCGCTGCGGACACCCAGGTCTCCGAAGCGAGACCTGGGGCACTGACCCTGTCTCATCAGAGTGAAGGGGCTACCCACCATGAACACCAGATCGGCGGATCACTGCGCCGTGCCGGAGAGTGGGATGGTAAGCGGCTTCCCGGGGTGGGCAGAGTCATTGATGATGAGGGTAGCCGTCTTGAATCCGGCCGTTACGGGAACGAAAGAAACGCCGATGGTGCAAACGGCGTTTACTGGAACGCTTGAGGGGCAGTTGCTGGTCTTCGCAAACTCGCTCGCATTCGTTCCCGAGAGGCTGATGGAGTATAGGTCGAGCGCGCTTGGGCCTCCGCTAATGACGGGCCTCGTCTGCGAAGCAGAGATTGTTCCGACCGTCTGACTGGGGAAATTGATCGGAGCGTCGCTAAGATGGTCGGATGAATAAACGACGATACCGTCGGCGGTGCCTGAGACTGGCAGGTTTGTGGAGGTTCCGAGCGTAGTGTCATAGACCGTGGCCGCCGGAGACTCCCCTATCAGGGTGGGCGCGAAGGTGAAGGTCAAGATGCAGGGTGTTTCGCCAGCAGCGCAGGAGCCCTTAATCGCGATCAGGCCACCGGACGTGCCCGCTGTTACCGGATGCGTGATGTCCCTTGTGACGGTGAGGGATTGCGTTGTACTTACCGAATAGACGCCCGTGCCTGGGAAGGTGAGTGAGGAGGGCGAAAAAGTGGGGCCAGCGAGTGTATCCAAGTAAAGCGGCAAGCTGAAGGTGAGGCCGGAGGTACTGTCGGTCACGGTTGCGGTCGCCGCGCTGAAGCCGGTCTGCGGGCTGGTGAACGCGATGGGGATCGTGCACTGCGTTCCTTCTGCGATGGACGGGTAGTTGCTGTTGGCGCCGGAAGGTTGTGAACAGCTTGCCTGACCCAGAGTGAAGGCCTGCGGCGAGGAGCCGCTCAGTGCCGGTCCCGTGACGTCAAGCGTATGAGGACCCAAATTGATCAATGTGAGGGCACCCTGGTTGAGTACGGGCGCGCCGGGGAGGTTCAAAAAGCCGCTTTGCTGCAAAATCAGCTTCGCAGCGGGTCCCGTAGCGACGCCCGTGCCGACGAGGATGTATTGCTGAACGCTAGGGACAGGGCCGGAATTGAAGTAGGAAGAACCGGTATTGAAATCGGTGGCGTTACCGGTTTGGACTCCAGGCTGTGTTGGGTTGAAGTTGAACGCGCCAACGCATGTTCCGGAGTCAACCGAGCATCCGGTGAAGGAGAATGACGTCCACGGGCTTTGTGCAATCGACCCTTCAAACAGGCTAGAGTAGGAGTTGTTATCGAAGGCGTCCAGGAGGGGGTAGGAGGCTCGCTGACCGGTCGACGCACCGCTGTAGCTCGTATCCCCGAAGTTGATTACCTGGAAGAGAGAGTTATCCAGCAGCAGAGTGTAGGGGTCTGTGCCTGCAGTGATCGTAAGCAAAGCCTGTGTTCCGCCTTCGATCAGGCGAGGCGAGGAAACATTGATGGTGCAGGATGACCCTGCCGCAAGGCTGCTTCCGCAACTGTTGGTCTGCGCGTACTCCGGGGCGCCTGTTACCGATTGAATTGCAATGTTAGAGATTGGAATCGTGCTGCTGCTGTTGTTCTCGAAGCTAACGGACTGCGAAATCGGGTAGTAAGGGTAGTACCGGCTCTCTACGGAGAGGCTGTTATGCGGACTATTGGTTCCCACACCTGCGAGTGGAAGGTAGTTTCCCGAGGAGTCGAGATCCAGCTTTGCTGATTGAAGACCGGTACCCGAGGGCGCGAACCTGACGGTGAAGGTGCAGTTTGGCGACGTCTCAGGGTACGTCCCTTGTGTGCAAACCGGTGTGGCCGCGCTGAACTGTGAGGCTTGCGGGCCGGAGATCGCCGGGGTGAGTGCCGCGTTTTGATTGTAGGTGTAGCCATAAACACTTGTGGAGCCGATAGCCGCGTCGGCAAAGAAGACGTCGGAAGGGGTAAATACCGCACTCGGCGAATTGGGCGACTGATAGACGAGGATATTGGGCGTAAAGCTCTGATCATTGGTGAGGATGGTCAGTTGGTCTGCACCAGCCGCGATGGAGTGGACGCTGATCGTGCAGGATGCGCCGGAACCAAGGCTGGAAGGGCAGTTGTTTGTCTGCGTATTGAAGGGAGTGCCAGCAAGCGCGATGGAGGAGATGGCGAGCGGGGCGT
>CAXUDN010000005.1:8226-50393 GCA_964249715.1 uncultured Acidobacteriaceae bacterium | reverse complement strand
CAGGCTGGATCCGCAGGTGTTGGTCTGGGCGAAGTCGGCCTGATCCGCGCCGGCAAAGGATATGCCGTTTAAAGGGATGGCGGCCGTTGTGTTGTTGGAGATGACGACAGTCTGGGATGGCGCGCTGACCCCGATGCCGGTAGGCGGAAATGTGATCACCTGGGGCCCGGCCTGGAGACCTGACGCGCGGTTGGCGGAGGGCGTTTGCGGAAGGCTGAGGTCTGGAGGCGGCGTGGTCTGGGAGGGCTGATAGGGCGCGGCGGCGGGGATGAGGTTGTAGAGCTGGGCGACGTTGTCCGTGGGGTTCTGCGCAATGCTGAGCAGGGCGGTGATGGTGTCGGCGGCCGGTGTGCCGGAGCTTGAGGGGGTGAGGGCGAACAGGTTGCCGCAGGTGCTGCCGTCGTTGGCGACGCCGCCGAGGGTGTTGACGCAGGTGGCGATGATGTCGGCGAGGGTGTTGAGCTGGGCTGCGCTACCGGCGGAGGTGATTGTGCCTGCCGAGGAGCTGACGAGCTGGTTGGCGAGGAGGAAGGCGGCGTTCAGGGCCGGAGCGTCGGCTGTGGAGGAGCCGATGTGCGCCGAGTCCGCCATGAAGGACTGGAGGGCGTAGACGGCGGCGACGGTTGTGAGTTCGTTGACGGAGATGAAGGTTTGGGGGGTGAGCGCGCTGCAGGAGCCGAGCGCGGTCATCAGCGCGAGGTTGGGGTTGGGCGCGGTAAGGCCGGGGTTGCCGCCGGTGGCGACCAGGTAGACCTGGGTGGCGGCGGTGCAGGAGTAGAGGCCGATGATATTGAAGTTGCCGTTGGCGTCGGAGGCGACGGGGGTGGTGAGAAGCGCGGCGGAGGCGGAGCCGTCAGCGGTGGTGCCTACGGTGTAGAGCTGGACGAGGGCTCCGCTGACGGGCTGCTCTCCACCGTGGACGCGGCCGGAGAAGGTTGCGGCAGGCGTGAGTGAAGAAGCGGTATGAGGGAGGGTAGCGCCGCAGCCGGTGAGGAGCAGGGCAAAGGCCGAGGACAGCAGGGTAAGGGCCGGGGAACGCCTCATCGATAAACCTGGATCGCGCAGGGGAGGGGTCGCGATCTCTTTCAGAGAAGGTAGCCACAGGTTAGGGAAGCGGGCGTTGTAAGTCCACACGAAAGACTGGTGTAGCTGCCCTGGTTCAGCAGACTTTCGTGGTATTGCGTGGTCAAGGCGTTACTGCCTAAAGCTAGCGGGTGAAATGGGTTTGGTGTTTTTCGTTGTGGCGTTGCTGGGCTAGGTGGAGGAGGCGGGTGATGAGTTGGGGGTAGGGTAGGCCTGTGGCTGCCCAGAGCTTGGGGTACATGCTGATGGTGGTGAAGCCGGGCATGGTGTTGATTTCGTTGAGGACGATTTCTGCGGGGCGGCCGTTTGGGTTTGCGGGGGAGGGGGGGGGGGCGGGGGCCATGAGGAAATCGACGCGGGCGAGGCCGGCGCAGTCGCAGGCGCGGAAGGCTTCTATCGCCATCTGGCGGATGCCGGATTGTTCGGACTCGGTGAGGTTTGTGGCGGGGATGAGGGATTGGCTCTCGTCGGGGCCGGCGAGTTCGTATTTGGCTTCGTAGTCGTAGAACTCTTTGGCGGGGATGATTTCGCCGATGACGGAGGCTTCGGGGGTGTCGTTGCCGAGGACGGCGATTTCGAGTTCGCGGGGCTTGACGCCGGGGCCGCCGACGCCCTGCTCGATGATGAGCTTGCGGTCGAAGGTGCCGGCGAGGTCGAGGGCGGGGGCGAGTTCGGCGCGGTCGTGGACTTTGCTGATGCCGACGGAGGAGCCGAGATTGGCGGGTTTGATGAAGAGGGGGTAGCGGAGTTTGTCTTCGATGCTTTGGGTGGCGGCTTCGGGGTCGCGGCGCCAGTCGGAGCGGAGCAGGGTGAGCCAGGGAGTTTGCGGGAGGTTTGCGGAGGCGAAGAGGCGCTTCATGGCGTCCTTGTCCATGCCGGCGGCGGAGCCGAGGACGCCGGAGCCGACGTAGGGGATGTCGGCGAGTTCGAGAAGTCCCTGGACGGTGCCGTCTTCGCCGAAGGTGCCGTGGAGGACGGGGAAGACGATGTCGATGGGGGAACCGGCGGCGGGGTCGGCGGCGGTGGCGGCGAGGGTGAGGGCGGCGGGGGTGGGCGCGGTTTGCGCGTGGGCTGCGATTTCGGGCTGGGTGAGGCCTTCTAGGAGGAGGGCGGAGTCCTCGGTGGGGAGCCAGCGGCCGGTTTTGCTGATGCCGAGTTCGACGACGGCGTATTGGGTGCGGTCGATGGCCTTGACGATGGAGCGGGCGGAGCGGAGGGAGATTTCGTGCTCGCCGGATTTGCCGCCGAAGAGGATGCCGACGCGGAGCTTTTTGCTGGCGGGGTTGGGGGTGTTCGAGGGAGAAGACATGGCGAGACTAGTGTCGGCGATTTCGGGTGGGTTAGGGGTGGGGCGTGACGGGAGATGGTACCTCCGGGGGTACGTTGGCGGGGTTGGGGTTGAAGCGGCGGCTTGGAGTCAGGCGGCGGCGCCGGCGGCTACGCCGCTGGCCCAGGCCCACTGAAAGTTGTAACCGCCCAGCCAGCCCGTGACGTCGACGACTTCTCCGATGAAGAAGAGCCCTGGGATGCGGCGGCTTTCGAGAGTGCGGGCGTCGAGTTCCCCGGTGGCGATGCCGCCGGCGGTGACTTCGGCTTTGGCGTGGCCTTCCGTGCCGTCGGGGCGGACGGTCCAGGTGTGGAGGGCTTCTTCGAGGCGGGCGATGCCGGCGTTGGTCCAGTTTTCGCATCCCTGGAGCTGGAGGGTGGCCCAGCGCTCGGCGAGGCGGGTGGGGAGCACGGCGCGAAGGGCGGAGATGAGGGCGGCGGGGTCGCGGCGGGCGTTTTTCGTGAGAAGAGGTGAGAGCACGTTTCGATCCGGGGCGAGGTCGAAGATCAGGGGGGTGCCGGGGCGCCAGTAACTGGAGATCTGCAGGGCCGCTGGGCCGCTTAGGCCGCGGTGGGTGATGAGGAGTTTCTCGCGAAATTGTGTTGCGGGTTCCCGGCGGTCTTTTTTCGAGGAGGTCTCGGCGGTGTTTGCGATGACTTCGGTGGAAAGGCCGCTGAGGTCGCACCAGTCGGCGGCGTCGCCTGGCGAAAAGACCAGGGGAACCAGGGCGGCGCGGGGTTCTACGAGGCTGTGGCTGAATTGCCGGGCGAGATCGTAGCCGAAGCCGGTGGCGCCGAGTTTTGGGATGGAGAGGCCGCCGGTGGCGATGATGAGGGAGGCGCACTCGATGCAGCCGAGGCTGGTTTCTACGGCGAAGCGAGTGGGGCCGTTCTCTGGGATCCGGGAGACGCTGAGGAGGCGGATGCCGCAGCGGGTTTCTACGCCGGCTTCGCCGCATTCTTTTTCGAGCAGGGTGACGATGCGTTTGGCGGAATCGTCGCAGAAGAGTTGGCCGAGAGTTTTTTCGTGCCAGCGGATCCCGTGTTTTTCGACGAGGGCGAGGAAGTCTGCCGGGGTGTAACGCGCGAGGGCTGAGCGGGCGAAATGGACGTTTTCGCTGACGAAGTTTTCGGCGCGGGTGCCGAGATTGGTGAAGTTGCAGCGGCCGCCGCCGGAGATGAGGATTTTGCGTCCCGGGCGCTCGCCGTGATCGAGCAGCAGGACGCGGCGGGCGCGGCGGCCGGCTTCCATGGCGGCCATGAGGCCGGCGGCGCCTGCGCCCAGCACTACAACATCGGTTTGCATGCTGTTCCCGCTTGCGGCCATGCTTTGATTTTAGGCAGTCGCTGTTCCGGAGCGGCTTTGTGGTCCGGCCGGCGGTTGTCGCTGCTGCGACTCGACGCACCCTGGGTGTTCCCGAATACACTGAACGAGCCGCAAGTGCCGAGAACTGCCTCCCAGACTGTTTCGCGCCTGGCAATCCAACTATAGAAGGAACCCATGGCTGAACTGATTGCCGCTATTGACGTCAAGCGCAAGATGTATTTTGAGCTGGAGAACACGCCGTATCGCTGTCTCGACAAGGATATTTCGACGCCTACCGCGCGGGGTGGGCAGACGCTGGTGCGCGTGAAGATGCGCAATATGCTGAACGGCGCGGTGCTGGATAAAACTTTCAAGGCGGAAGACAAGTTCCGGGAGCCGGATCTGGAAGCGGTGGAGGCTTCGTATCTATATTCGGACGGGGATGGGTCGTATTTTCTGGACCAGTCGACGTTTGAGACGTTGCAGCTTGACCCGGCCAAGGTTGGGGATGCGCTGGGCATGCTGCTGGAGGGGACGCTGGTGCAGGTTCAGAAGTACAACGGGAATCCGATTGGGCTGGAGCTGCCGCAGCATGTGGAGTTGACGATTACCTACACCGAGCCTGCGGTGAGAGGGGATACGTCGTCGGGCTCCGTGACGAAGGCGGCGACGCTGGAAACAGGGGCTGTGGTGCGTGTGCCGCTGTTTGTGAAAGAGGGCGAGAAGATCAAGGTGGTAACGGAGACGCGGGAGTTTGCGGGGCGGGTTTAGGGTCTCCCAGGGCGAGTGAAAGAAAGGCCAACGCGACGGGTGCGAAGAACGCCAAGGTGCGCAACGGGGTGGATGGGGGTGCGGTGGTCGTGTGTCCAACCACCACTTCGAGCGGTTCAGACGCCTGTCTTACTTCGTCTGGGGAACGGAGGCGAGGGCGGATGGTAGCGGGCTGGTGAATCCCAGGTGATCGTGGAGGAAACGGAGGCGGTCGGTGCGGGCGACTGCGTTGAGGGCGTGGTCGGCGTCGTAGAACCTGGCTTCTTTGGGGCCGGCGGCCATGGCTACGAAGTCTTTGGCGTCGGCCAGGGGGACCCAGTCTTCATCGTGCATGCCGTATTGGAAGAGCGCGGGGGCGGGCCCGAGTTGCGCGGCGTAGGTGGAGGGGTCGGCCCAGGCGTTGGCTGCGAGGGATTGCTCGACTTTGGCCATGTCGGCGCCCTGGCGGAGTTTGGTCATGCGAGGTGAGTCGGAGTTGAGGATGTACTGGCGATTGGATTGGGGGCCGCTCATGAAGACGAAGGCGGCGAAGCGCTTGTCGACGGCGTCGAGGATGGCGCCGGTTTGGGCGTCCCAGCTATGGCCTACGTAGGCGATGCGTTTGGGGTCGACGTTGGAGCGGGCGAGGAGGAGGTCGGCTGCGCGGCGGAGATCGATGACCTGCTGTGCGATGAGGGTGGGGTTTGGGGTTGGCTTGAAGCCTGGGCGGGCTTGCGGGGCGTCGATCAGCAGGGAGACGACGCCGGCGGGGGCGATGGCGAGAGCCTCCTGGAGGAACTCCTCGCGGTTGGCCAGGGAGGAGCCGGGCAAGAGCCAGTGGCCCCAGATGATTGCGGCGAAATTGCCTTTGCCTGGAGGGAGGATGAGGTAGGCGGGGATGGGGTCGCCGGTGGGGCCGGCGTAGGTGATGGTTTCGATCTGGATGCCGGCGCGGGTGGTTGTTGAGAGGACCTGCAGGTTGAGCGGGGCGGCGGTGTTGTAGGCGAAGTGGGGGTCTGGGATGGTTTCAGCCCTGGCGGCGGAGAGATGGCCGAGGATGCAGGCGGTGAGCAGGATGGTGCGGGTGAAGTGCCGTTTGTGGAGCATGCGGGTTCCTCCTGCGTGTGAAGGTGTTCTGTTGTTTCTGGGCTGTTTGAGTGACGATGCGGGTATCGGTAAAGACCCACGGGTGCGATGGTACGTTGCTCGCCGCCGTAGGGGGTCTATATACTCCCCGCAGCTTTCGCTTGGCGAGTGCAAGGACGTTTCTCAAGCATGGTATGGACGCGCCGCAACGTTTTGAAGTCGCTTTCGCGCACGGCGTTGGTGTTGCCCTTCGGTGACATTTTCGCGCTTGCTGCGCCGGTTGCGCAACAGGCCGCTGGGGCGGCGATGAGCCGCGATCCCTACAACGCGCCTGCTCGGCCAGCGCCGAAGACGTTGCCTTCGCCGGTGACGGGGACGCCGCTGGGATACCGTTACGTCGATCAGGCGCATGCTGCGGGGCTGCTGACGAAGACAGTCTATGGCAACGAGCATAAGAACCGGTATCTGCTGGAGACTACCGGGTGTGGGGTGGCGTTTTTTGATTATGACGGGGATGACTGGGTCGACATCTTTCTGGTGAATGGGTCGCGGCTGGATGGATTTCCGGGATTGCCGAAGGATCAGGTTCCTATATCGCGGTTGTTTAAGAACAATCGCGATGGAACGTTTACGGATGTTACGTTGAAGGCCGGTGTGGGACGGGCGGGTTGGGGACAGGGTTGTTGTGTTGGGGATTATGACAACGACGGGCACAATGATCTCTTCGTGAGTTATTACGGGCAGAATGTGCTTTGGCATAACAACGGGAATGGGACATTTACAGATATTACGGCGAAGGCTGGATTGATCCAGAGTAAGACGCGGTGGAACTCGGGGTGCGCGTTTCTGGATTATGACAAGGATGGGCACCTGGATTTATTCGTCGCGAACTATATTGACTTCGATCCGAAGACGGCGCCTTTGCCTGAGGCCGCGGGGTGTTCTTATAAGGGGATTCAGGTGGCTTGTGGACCCCCGGGATTGCAGGGTGGGAAGAATATTCTTTACCGGAACAATGGCGATGGGACGTTTACGGATGTGAGTGCGAAGACGGGGATGCTGGATACGGTGGGGACGTACGGGCTTAGTGTGACCGTGGCGGATCTGGATAACGATGGATGGCCGGATATTTATGTCGCGAATGATTCGACGGCGGCTACGTTTTACAGGAATCAGAAGGATGGGACGTTTAAGGATGAAGCGATTGAGAGCGGGATTGCGTACTCACCGGACGGAAAGCCGCAGGCTGGTATGGGAGTCAGCGTGGGTGATTTTAACCGAGATGGTCTCCTTGATATTGTGAAGACGAACTTTGCGGGAGACACGGATTCGCTTTATCAGAATCTTGGAGATGGGACGTTTGAGGATCACACCTATTTGTCGGGGCTAGGGGTGAATACGCGGTATCTGGGGTGGGGAGTGGGGTTTTTCGATCCGGATAATGATGGATGGCTGGATATTTTCATCAGTAATGGGCATGTGTATCCGGAGGTGGATAACTCGCACCTGGAGGCGCCCTATGCGGAACATAAGTATCTGTACCGCAATCTTCGGACGGGGCAGTTTGAAGAAGTTACGGCGATAGGTGGGGCGGGGATCACGGATCCTGCGCCGGCGCGGGGGTGTGCGTTTGGAGATGTCATGAATAGCGGGATGGTGGATGTGGTGGTGAACTGTGTGAACACGTATCCGCAGTTACTGCGGTGTGAGGCTACTGCAGATGCGCCGAAGCGGAATGTGATTTATGTGAGGACTGTGGGGACGAAGAGTAATCGGGCGGGGATTGGGACGCGGCTTACGGTGACGGCGGAGAATCAGCCGGGTAAGGTGATGAAGCAGATTGAGGAGGTGCGGTCGGGCGGGAGTTATTACAGCCAGAATGATATGCGGATCCGGTTTGGATTGGATCAGGCGACGCGGGCGGATGTGGAGATTGCCTGGCCGAGCGGGGGGAAGGACTTGCTGAAGGGTTTGGCGGCGAATCAGCTTTATGTGATTCAGGAAGGCGGCAAGGTCTTGAAGACGATGCCTTTGGAAGCGGGGGGCAAGACCAAGGCCTGGTTCCCCGCCTCGTAAGCGTAAAGACAAAACTACTACTGAAGGCGATAAAGCATTGGGACCGGCCGTTTGTGGGGTTCATCACCGCTGAGCCAAAGCCAGCGCTAAAGAAGGCAAGGTACATCTGAAGCGGTTACATGGGTAAGCGAGCAAGCATGAAGAGATTCCCATCCTTAAACGGAAAATCCCTCCGACGTTCTCTACAGCATCTCCTGGTTGGAGCCGTGACCTGGGCCTTGCTGAGCTTGGCTCCGAATCTGTACGCTCAGCGAGCTTACGGCGCTACTAACGCGCACCCTGGCCCGGCGTGGTTTGTGGACGTGGCTGCGCAGGCTGGGTTGAGGGTGCGGAATGTGAATGGGTCGGAGACGAACAAGCAGTACATTGTGGAGTCGACTGGGTCTGGGGTGGCTGTCCTTGACTATGACGATGATGGATGGCCGGATATCTTTCTGGTGAATGGAAGTACGCTGCCCGGGGTTGCGGGGAAAGAGAAGCCGACGAGCCATCTGTTTCATAACAACCATGACGGGACGTTTACGGATGTGACGAAGGGCTCTGGGTTGGAGGAGACGTGTTGGGGCCAGGGGGCTTTCGTTAGGGATTATGACAATGATGGGCTGCCGGATTTGTTTGTTACGGCGTACGGGCGGAACCGGCTTTTCCATAATGAGGGAAAGGGGAGGTTCAAGGAGGTAGCGGAGAGTGCGGGGGTGGCGGGACAGGGAAGGAGTGGGGGACGGGGTGTGCGTTTGTGGACTATGACCGCGATGGAAAGCTGGATATTGCGGTGGCGAACTATGTGCATTTTGACTTAGCGAAGACGCCCAAGCCGGGGGCGGAGGCGGGATGCATGTGGAAGGGGGCGCCGGTGATGTGTGGGCCGCGAGGTCTGCCGTATTCGACGAACCTGTTGTTTCACAATCTGGGTGGGGGCAAGTTTGAGGATGTGTCGAAAGGTGCTGGATTTCAGCAGACGCCGGGGCATTATTGCTTCTCTGTGACGCCAATTGATTTCAATGAGGATGGGTGGCCTGATCTCTATGTGGCGTGTGATTCGACACCTTCCATTCTTTACCGGAACAACCATGATGGGACGTTTACGGACGTTGCCGGGGAGCAGGGGGTGGCGTTCAACGAGGATGGGCGGGAGCAGGCGGGGATGGGGTCAGCGGCTGCGGATTATGACGGGGACGGGCATATCGATCTGTTTAAGACAAATTTCTCGGACGATACGTCGACGCTGTATCACGCGGTCGGCGACGGGAGTTACGCGGATGTGACATCTGCGGCGGGGGTTGCGATCAACACGGATTATCTGGGGTGGGGGGCGATGTTTGCGGATGTCGATAACGATGGCTATCCGGACATTCTTGTGGCGAATGGGCATGTGTATCCGGAGGTGGATGAGGAGCACCTTGGATCGACCTTCAAGCAGGCCCGACTGCTGTATCACAATGAGGCGAATGGGAAGTTTCGGGATGTGTCGAAGACTTCCGGGCCGGGGTTACTGGAGCCGCTTTCAAGCAGGGGATTGGCTGTTGCTGATTTGTGGAATGATGGGCGGCTGGAGGCGGTCGTGAATAACCTATCTGACCGGCCTTTGTTACTGGTGAATGAGGCGAGGAATGTGAATCACTGGATTGGTTTGAGGCTGCTGGACACGCACAAGCGCGATGCGCTGGGAGCGCGGGTGATCCTGCACGGGACGCAGGCGGGCAAGGCGCGGGTGTGGGTGGATGAGGTACGGTCGGGGTCGAGCTATTCGAGTTCCTCGGATTTGCGGGTGCACTTTGGTCTGGGCGCGAGCGCTCAGCTTACGTCGCTGGAGGTTCGATGGCCGGATGGGACGAGCCAGACGGTGGCTGCGCCGGCTATGGATGGGATCTCGACGGTTGCGGAGAGTGCGCCTGGCGGTGCTGCGCCGGGGCACGAACGCTAGAATGTGGGTGTGCAACTGCGCCCATCGCAAACCGTCGCCGCCGGCGAGTCGAATAGCCGAGGGTGGCTGTTGTTGGGGTTGGTGCTGATTGCGGGCGCGCTTACGCTGTCGTTTCTTCCGCTGCATACCAAGAAGCACTTTCACACGAAAGGGCGGTTCCACTACGTTGGGCACTTTCTGGTGTTCGGTGCCGTGGGCTTTGCGCTTCTTCGGGCGGCTCGCTCCACGGGCGAGCGCCTGGTTGCCCTGGCGCTCGCGCTTGGTTTCGGTCCCCTGATTGAGTTTGCCGAGCACCGGTACTATCGCTTTTCGATTGAATGGCGCGATGTTCTGGTCGATTTTCTCGCGGTAGTTGTGGCGGCAGCGATCGCGCTGTTGCCGCTGGACGGCTGATGTTCTCCTCCGCGGCGCGGAAGCTTTACTTAAGCGCGGTTAGGGCGAAGGAGCCGCCTTCCGGATCGACGGCCTGGAGGATCCATCCGCCGCCCGGGACCTGGACAGGACCGTGGAGGATGGCGCCGCCTTTCCCTTTCACTGTTTCGGCAGCCGCCTGGATGTCTTCTACGGTGAAATAGAACTTCCAGAAAGGGCCAGGCACCGCGGTGTCAGGCGATGGCAGGAGATTCATCATGCCTCCGCCGCCGGTGTCTTCGCTTTGGGAGAAGGTCTGGTACATGCCCATCGGGCCCATGTCCACGGCTGCGTCTTTGGTCCAGCCGTAGTGTTTGCTGTAGAAGTCCCAGGCCTTCTGCCAGTCAGTGGTTGACAGTTCGTGCCAGCCTACCGCGCCTAACTCCGCCGGGTTCAGGCGCGGTGGAGCTCCGGTCTGATTGGGTTGGAAGAGCAGGTAGTCTGCGCCTTGCGGGTCGGCGACCACGGAGAAGCGGCCTATGCCGGGAATGTCTGCAGGGGGACGCAGCTCTTTGCCGCCATCGGCGACGACAGCCGCGGTCGCTGCGTTTACATCGGCGGTGTGCAGGTGGCCTGCCCATTTGGTGGGCTTTTCCGGACCGACGGAGGACCAGGACATCATGCCGCCGACGTCCTTGCCACTTTTGCCAAAAATCAAGTAGCGCATGCCCGGCATGCCGCTGTCGCGGATGTCCCAGCCGACCACGGTGCTGTAGAAATCGACTGCCTTGTCGAGGTCATTGGTCATGAGTTCGTACCAGATGAATCCGCTTTTCTCCGCCATGCACTTTCCCCCGTTGCGGCCGATGGATCAGGTTGAGCTGGACCAGCCGTGCTCCAAAATATCGTGCGGCTCCGGAGGCCGTCCAATGAAATTTCGTTGTAACTGACGATTCTTACCAGCGGCTAAGCCGCACAAGCAAAATTGAGCCGTCCCCAAGGATGTGTTGCGGAGGAAGCGATATGGCGATCGAGGAAAGCTGAGATCCTCCCGGGATGAAGATTTCTGGGTAGTCTCTCAAGCTGTCAAGACAACTTTCTGGACAATCTGGAACGGGTCCTGCTATTGTCGCCGCGGAGCCCTCATGCACGCTTTCCCTCGTTCTTTGCGTCTCGCCGCTGCCTGCCTTTTTGCCCTTGTGTTTGGCCCTGCCGTTCTGCGGGCACAGACGGGGGATCTGTCCGCCGACCTGGCCGCCGCGGCCAAGCCCTCCACTGACCAGACGTGGTGGAAGCACGCGTTTGTGTACGAGATTTATCCGCGCAGTTTTGGCGACAGCAATGGCGATGGCGTGGGGGATTTGAATGGGATTACGGCGCACCTGCCGTACCTGGAGAAGCTGGGAGTGGATGCGATCTGGATTGCGCCGATGTATCCGTCGCCGCAGGTGGATTTTGGGTATGACATTTCGGATTACGAAAATGTGGACCCGCAGTATGGCACGCTGGCGGACTTCGACCGGCTGCAGAAGACGGCAAATCAGCGCCATATTCGAATCATTCTCGATATGGTGATGAACCATACGTCGGACAAGCATAAGTGGTTCATCGAATCGGCGAGCTCGCGGACGAACCCGAAGGCTGACTGGTACGTGTGGAATGACGGCATTCCGGCGGACTCGGCGGGCGTGACGGACTATCAGCGCAAGTATCTGCACAAAGGGCCGAAGGGCGATGTGGTGCCGCCGAACAACTGGGTTTCGCTGTTTGGTGGGTCGGCGTGGGAGTGGGTGCCGGCACGGCAGCAGTACTACTACCACAAGTTTTATGTTCAGCAGCCGGATCTGAATTACCGGAATGCCGCGGTGGTGACCGCGATGTTCGACACGATCCGGTTCTGGCTGGATCGTGGGGTTGCAGGGTTCCGGCTGGATGCGATCCCGACGCTGTTTGAGGATCCGCAGCTCAGGAACGAGCCAGAGACAGGGGGCGTGAATGCGCAGGGTGACCCGAACCTGAACTCTATCTACACGGACAATCTGCCTGAAGTGCATGACTTCATTCGGAAGATGTCGGCGATGGTGCGGAAGTACCCGGGGGATCGTGTGTTGATCGGGGAGACGTATCTGCCGAACACGCTGGCACTCGACAAATGGTACGGCGGGGCTGCGCATGACGAGCTGCAGCTGCCGATGGACATGCTGGTCGGGTTTGGGCGGGATGAGAAGCTCTCGGCACCGTACTTCCGCCAGTACATTACCGAGGCGGAGACGCAGCTGAACGGATCGCAGCCGCTGTTCGTTTTCGACAATCACGACAACACGCGGTCGGTTGACCGGTTTGGGGACGGCACGCACAACGTGGAGATTGCGAAGGTGATCGCGACTGCTCTGTTGACCACGCGTGCGTCTGCGATGACGTATTACGGTGCGGAGCTGGCTATGCCGACGACCGTGCCTACGCGGAAAGAGGATGTGAAGGACCCCATCGGGATTACAGGTTGGCCGAAGGAGAAGGGGCGTGACGGCGAACGTACGCCGATGCAGTGGACGCCCGGGCCGCAGGCGGGGTTCTCGACGGATCCGCAGACGTGGCTGCCCATTCCGGCGAGCTTTAAGCAGATCAATGTGCAGACGGAGTCCGCTGATCCGAATTCGTTGCTGAATTGGTATAAGGAGCTTGCGGGACTTCGCAACACCAACCCGGCGCTCCACAATGGGGGCATCGTCATGCTGAATCGCGACGATCAGGATGTGCTGGCGTGGGTGCGGACGGCGCCCGCGGGGGCGCAACCGGTGGTATGCGCGATGAACATGAGCGGGTCGCCGAAGACGATCTCGCTGAACCTGACGGAGGCCGGTGTGCAAGGGAGCAAGGCGCATACGTTGGCGGCCAGCGATGCGTCGCTGAAAGGGATTACGGCGTTTCGTTCGGTGACGTTGCCGCCGTACAGTTCGTGGGTCGCGTCTGTGCAGTAGGGCGCATCGAATGCGATAAGAACGCAGGGCGCCGCGAAGCCATCAGGTTTTCTCGGCGCTCCTTTCGTCGAAGATCGAATGCAGACCCTCTCCGGATCTGTAGTGCGTTCTACCGAAGGCGATGTGTGGAGGTTTTCGCTGAGCATGAGGCGCACATTTGCCTACCCCGGACTGGTCCACGTATTCGATGTAAACGCTTGACTATGATTGTGGGTAGATATGGCGCAGGCCGATTCAGCGAAGGAGCATTCCGCCGCCGTCCCGGGTGAGGCGAAAACTTTGCACCGGGCGATCTATCGCGAGTTGGAGCGTGAGATCACGGAAGGTGTGTACCGGCCGGGAGATCGTCTTCCGTCCGAGGCGCAGCTGTGCGAGCGGTTTGGGGCGTCGCGGATTACGGTGGCGAAGGCGATTCAATCCTTGCAGCGGGACGGGGTGGTTACCCGGCGGGCCGGCTCCGGCACCTATGTGCAGCAGCCCAAGACGGGCGAACATCACCAGTTCGGATTGCTGATACCGCAGCTTGGGTCAACAGAAATCTTTGAGCCGGTCTGTCAGGGCATCATGCGGGCCCCGCTGGCAAAGTCGCACGTGCTGCTATGGGGGTATGCGCCGGGCGAGGGTGAATCCGACAATGACCACACGGGCCAGATGGCGGAGCAGCTTTGCCGGCAGTTTATCGAGCAGAACGTAACCGGGGTGTTTTTTGCGCCGCTGGAGTACATGGTGGACCGTGAGGCGGCAAACCGCCGGATTGTCGACATGCTGACGCGGGCGAAGATCCCGGTGGTTTTGCTGGACCGGTGCCTGGAACGATTTCCGAAGCGGTCAGAATTCGATCTGGTGGGCATCGATAACGGGCGTGCGGGCTACGTGGTGACGCAGCACCTCTGGGAACAGGGGGCGCGGCGCATTGTCTTTGTGGCGCGGAAGCGGAGCGCTTCGACGATCGTCGAGCGTATTGCAGGGTACGAGTTTGCATTGCATGAACTCAGGGGCACACATGCGTCTGCGGTTCTGCTTGGCGACGTGAATGACGCCGAGTTCGTCGATGCCATCCAGAAAGCGCGGCCTGACGCGGTTGTCTGCGGAAACGATTTAACGGCGGCGCGACTGATGCGTACGCTTCTTGACCGCGGCGTCCGCATTCCGGAGGACGTTCGGATGGCGGCGTTCGATGATGTCAGCTACTCGAAATTCTTGCCTGTGCCGCTTACGACCATTCGGCAGGAATGCTCGGAGATCGGCCGGGCTGCGCTGTCGCTGATGCTGGAGCGGCTGCGCGACCCGACCCGTCCGGGGTGGGAGGTACGCGTGCCGTTTGAGCTGATCGAGCGGCAATCGTCGGGCGCAGGCGCGATGGCAAGCGGACCTGCCGCGTGATCTATTCGCTAGTCTTTACTGTGCCGGCGGCTTTGATTGCGGTTTGCTGGGTGGTGACTCTTCTGCGATCCAGGGCCGAGTGGAGGCATCCTCTTTTGTGGCTGGCCTTCTTCTTTACGCTGGCGGCGGCCCTGGCCGCAGTGTGGGCGATGGCGCACGGGCCGCAGCTGCGGGCCAGATCGTACGTCGACTACCGGTACGAGATTGCGGCGTTATTCGTTTCGTTGATGGGGTTTGCGTTTGGGCTTGCGTGGAGCTTGCGGCCCGGGCAGCGATTGGGCTGGGTGGCGACGCTTTCGTCATGCTGGTTGGCGCTGCTGTGGTTCGTTGTCATGGTCAGCGGCTGACCTTTTTCACCGTAGGGCAGGGTCCGGTGGACGTGGATGGAATGCTACAGTGAGCTCACCCCACCCGGAGTTTTCACCTTGGCCTTTCGCTCTCGCTCGCGCATGCCCGTTGCTGTTTTTCTGATGATTGCCGGCGCGTGGCCTGCACCGTTGCGCGCCCAGGCTGCCGATCCCCTGGACCACGAACTGCTGGAGATTGATATACCGGCGCTCCAAGGACTTTACCGCGAGCACAAGGTCACTGTGACGCAGGTGACTGCGTGGTATCTGACGCGGATTGGCCGATATAACCCGATTTACGCGCCGATCGAGGATGTCCAAGGAAAGGCTGCGCTGGCGACGGCTGCACGTGAGGACGCGGAGGCTGCGTCGCCGGGCTTTCACCCGGGGCCGCTTTGGGGTGTGCCGATTGTGATCAAGGAGAATACGAGCGTTGCGGGGCTGATTACTTCCGATGGATGGAAGGGATACAAGCTGCCGGGGCACGAGCTGATTGCGCCGAAAGATGCGACGATCGTGGCGAAGCTGCGGGCCGCCGGTGCGGTCATTCTGGGCAAGACGAACATGCCGGACTTTGCGGCCAGCGATACGAACCGGAGTACGGCATTTGGGCGGACGGGGAATGCGTATGACGTGCGATTCAGCCCGGGGGGATCTTCCGGGGGCACAGTGACTGCGGTGACGAGCAATCTGGCGATGCTGGGGAATGGGACGGATACGGGTAATTCGATCCGGATGCCGGCGGCTACCAGTGCCGTGGTGGGTGTTTTTCCCACGCGGGGGCTGGTGAGCATTGCGGGAATTGCGCCTTTGGACTGGCTGCTGGACGATACCGGGCCGATTGCCCGGAATGTTACGGATGCTGCCATTGCGTTGACGGTGATGGCGTCGGACCGGGCTGCCGACCCGCTGGATCCGCGCACCGCAGAGGCCCCGGTGCATGCTCAGCATGGGCCGTATACGCAGTATCTGCGTGCTGACGCGCTGCGGGGTAAGCGTTTCGGGGTGCCGGCGTTCATTCTGAGCGGGGCGGGGATTCCGTTTCAGGGGATTCCTGCTTCTGAGAGCGAAGCGGATGCGGCCGCGGACCGGAAAAGTTCTGCTGAACCGCTACGGCCGGAGACGAGGGCTGCCTTTATGAAAGCTGTGGAGGCGCTGCGGGCGGCAGGGGCAACGATCGTGATGGATGACGGTATTCTGCCGGAGAGCTTTGCTGTTGTGGCTTCGCGGATTGGAACATTTCCTTATGTTCGGGAGGGTACGGATGGCTTTCTGGCGAACTTTGGGCCGGCGCAGTACCACTCCGCTGCGGAGTATCAGAAGGTGGTAGGGTCGCCGTTGCCGGACACGATCGTTGGCGGACCGGCGTTGACGCCGACCAATGAACGGCGGGCGATTCCGCAAACTACGTTTGAAAACAATCCACAAGCGGAAGCAGATGTCGTTCAGCCGCGTGCGCGGGCGATGGCGATGTTCAATGACACGCTGGATCGGCTGCACCTGGACGGCTACGTCTATCCGGCTACGCAGATGCCGCCCATGGACGAGACGATGCCGCAGGAGAACGGGGGGGCCAATCAGCTCTCGACGGGGCCACACTCGGCTACAGGATGGGTGAATATGCTGGGGGTGCCGGCGGTGGTGGTTCCTGCGGGGTTCTACGCGAATGGGATTCCGTTTGGGCTGGAGATCTGCGGCCGGCGATGGCACGATGGCGATCTGCTGGGGTATGCGTACGCTTTTGAGCAGGCAACCCGGCTCAGGAGACCGCCCGTGCTGGTTGAGAAGGGGCTGGTTCCGGTGGTTTCGGACGCGAAATAGGCGCTAGCGACCAAAGTGCTATTTTCAGCTTCACGAAAGTTGGATAGTTCCGTATGCTCGATGGTGGAACGACCCTTCTCTCGGGATGTCCATACCTTTGCCGTCTGCGCTTGAACAAGGAGTCACCCATGCCCACCAGGGCTAAATGCTTCGCTTCCTCCATCGTTTTGCTGGCAATTTTTGGATTTTCCTCCGCGAGCGCACGTGCGGATGTTCTTGTGAGTACAACCGGGGCGTCTTCCGGCTTGTTCAATAACAATCCGGAAGGGGTTTCCTGGACGGTGGGCGATGCCTATACGAATGTGTCCATCTCGGCGCTGATTTCGTCGGATTCCATCTCACAGCAGGGTGCCGGCACGTTTTACCTCACCAACAGCGTTGGCCCGGGCACAACGGCGGCCAACGTTGTGGCAGAAGCCACGCTCTCGAATCTGGCCTATGAGCCGAATGCCGACACGAGCCTGTTTTCCGGCCTGAGTCTGGGGGCTGGGACCTACTATCTGATCAGCAGTTCCAGCGCTGGGTCGGGGGGTGTTGCGTGGGAGGGGCTTACCTCGCCCACGACGGTCACTGCTTCTGACGTCAGCTTTGGTGGGGAGTTCTTTTCGTTCGACACGAATGCTTTTGCGCCGGCTGACAGTTTCAGCGCGCTGGTAGGGCCGAACTTTGGCCTGGATGTGACCGGTACCCCGGCTGCTTCCGCGGTGACGCCGGAGCCCGGGAGCCTGGTCCTTCTGGGCACTGGTTTGCTGGGTCTGGTTGGTGCCGCGCGGCGACGCCTGTCCTAGAGCGTCGGGTATTTTGCCTACTAGAGACTTTCGCTGGGCGAAGAGCTCCGGCGTAGTGTTGTGTGGACGTTGCCCAGAAGTTCGCTTGAAAAGACCGGCGTAGCACCGGGTTGGCTTGCGACATAGCTGCCGCAGAGATTGCCTACGAGATTTACCTGTGACAGTGAGCCGCCGGCCAGCCAGGCGTGCACCAAGCCTGCGGTGTAGGCGTCGCCGGCCCCGACAGTGTCGGCTACCTCGATCAAAAAGCCTGGGTGGTAGTCGGCGTTCTGCGCGGTAAGCAGCAAGCTTCCGCGGGATCCCATGGTGATGGCCAACAGGGTGAGTGCCGGGTTCGCGTGTAGCAGGGCGCGCCCGCAGGCTTCGACGTCCGCGAGGCTTTCTCCGGCCAGCCCAGGAACACCGAGCGCGTGCGCGACCAGTCCCAGTTCCTCGTCGGAGATTTTAACGAGATCCGCATGCGCCATGGACCAGCGGGCCACCTCGTCGGAAAAGAAGGGTGCGCGGACGTTGACATCGAGAACCCGGAGGCAGCCGGCACCGGCACCGGCGATCAGTTTCCGGATGGCTGCACGGGAGACGGGATCCCTCTGGCAGAGGGTGCCGAAACAAACGGCCTGGGCGGCGCGGATTGCCGCCTGAGCCGTGGATGTGGCTTCGATGCGGTCCCAGGCGGCGGGGCTTGCAATGGAGTAGACCGGCTGGCCGTCCGGGCGCACGGTGACCTCGACGAGGCCGGTGGGTACGCCCTGCGCGGTTTGGATGAGGGAGGTGTCCAGGAGCTCGGCTCCGGCGGTCTGCCTGGCTGCGAGTTCGGCGCGGGCGCGCTCGCCCCAGGTGTCAGCGCCGAGGCTGCTGATGAGGGCCGCGGGGCGGCCGAGGCGGGCGCAGCCGATAGCGAAGTTGCCCGTGGTACCGCCCAAACGAGGTCCTGCGGGGAGGAGATCCCAAAGGATCTCACCTACGGCCACGACCTGACCCATCGCGCTATCCTCACCCAAGCTCACGACCACTCCCTAGCGCACCTGTTGCAGCCGATGCTATTGTTTCCCCGCGACCTGTATTTTCAACCCTACTGTACAAGGACGGTCACGTGAGCTCTGCTCCGCAACGAAAAGCCCTGGTTTTGCTCACAAAAAGTGCCCTCACGGGCGCGCTGGGCGGTTTGCTCTTCGGCTTTGATACCGCCGTGATTGCCGGTGCGACGCATCCGCTGGTGCAGCAGTATGGTCTGTCGCCTTTTCGGCTCGGGGTGACGGTCAGTATCGCGCTGATCGGCACGGTTGTTGGCGCGGCGACCAGCGGTGAGCTTGGGCAGAAGCTTGGCAGCCGGGCTGCGCTGCGGGTGATGGGCGTGCTGTATGTGATCTCGGCGTTGGGGTGCGCGATTGCGCCGGGCTGGATCTTCTTCCTGATTGCGCGATTTTTGGGCGGGGTTGCGATCGGCGGATCCTCAGTTCTAGGTCCGGTTTATATTGCTGAGCTTGCGCCTGCGAAGTGGCGCGGGCGGTTGGTTGGACTGTTCCAAATCAACATTGTGATTGGCATTCTGCTGGCGTATTTGAGCAACGCCATTGTGGCTCACTTTGTCCATGGCGTGGATGTGTGGCGGTGGGAGTTTGGCGTGGCGGTTGTGCCAGCGATCTTCTTTCTGATTATGCTGTTCACGGTTCCGCACAGCTCGCGGTGGCTGGTGAGCCAGAACCGCATCGACGAGGCCACGCTGATTCTTGCCCGGATGGGCTCGCCGGACTCCAGGGCGGAGGTGGACGCGATGCGGCTTTCTTTGCAGGAAGAAGGGGGCACCAACCAGACGAGCTTGTTTCAGGCGCGCTATAAACTCCCGATTTTCCTTGCGATTTCGATCGGGTTGTTCAATCAGTTCACTGGGATTAACGCCATTCTGTATTACCTGAACGATATTTTTGCCTCGGCTGGTTTCAGCAAAGTTTCTTCTGACGTGCAGGCTGTTGTCATCGGGGTCGCGAATCTGGTGTCTACCCTGGTTGGGATCGCGATTATTGACAAGATTGGGCGGAAGACCTTGTTGCTGATCGGGTCGGCGGGTTGCGCGTGCTGTCTTGCGGCGGCTGCCTGGATTTTTGGAACGAACTCGCACCTGGCGTTGCTGCTGCCGGTGCTGGTGGTGTTCATTCTGTTCTTCGGCGCGGCGCAGGGCTCTGTCATTTGGGTCTATATCTCTGAGGTGTTTCCGACGAATGTGCGCTCCAAAGGCCAGTCGCTTGGGTGCTCTTCGCACTGGATCATGGACGCCGCGATTGCGTTGACGTTTCCCATCATTGCGAACGCGTCGAAATCGCTGCCGTTTGTTGTCTTTGCCGGGCTTACGGTGGTTCAGTTTGTGACCGTGCTGTTCCTGTATCCGGAGACCAAGGGGTATTCGCTGGAGGAGATGAGCCGTCACCTGGGCCACTGAGCAACTTGCATGGCGGCAAAGCGTGCGTTGACAACCGTCTTTCGGGGTAGCTATATACGAGGATGCCGCGAAAAGTGGGCAGGAGCAGGCATGTACGCTCAGCTAGTTGAGACAGGTGCGAAGAAAGTCAGTTCCCGCGAGGAGCTTCAGGGCGAAGACCGCTTGTTTCAGGAGCGGATTGATGCGGGGATTCGCATTGAGCCCAAAGACGCCATGCCGGAGGGGTATCGCAAGACGCTGATCCGGCAGATGTCGCAACATGCGCACTCTGAGATTGTGGGGCAGCTGCCGGAGGGCAACTGGATTACGCGTGCACCGAGTTTAAAGCGAAAGGCTATTCTGCTGGCCAAGGTACAGGATGAGGCGGGGCATGGGCTTTATCTCTACAGCGCGGCCGAGACGCTGAATGCTTCGCGTGATGCAATGACGGAGGATCTTCTTGCCGGAAGGGCGAAGTATTCCAGCATCTTTAACTACCCGACGCTGACCTGGGCTGATATCGGATGCATTGGGTGGCTGGTGGATGGGGCTGCGATCATCAATCAGATTCCGCTATGCCGGTGCTCTTATGGGCCGTATGCGCGGGCGATGATTCGTATTTGCAAGGAAGAGTCCTTTCATCAGCGGCAGGGGTTTGACCTGATAATGACGCTGTGCCAGGGCACGGCGGAGCAGAAGGCGATGGCGCAGGATGCGCTGAACCGGTGGTGGTGGCCGTCGCTGATGATGTTTGGGCCGAGCGATGCGGAGTCTGTGAACAGCGCGCAGTCGCAGCAGTGGGGGATCAAGCTGTTCAGCAACGATGAGTTGCGCCAGAAATTTGTGGACCAGACTGTTCCACAAGCGGAGTTTCTCGGTCTGACATTGCCTGACTCTGAGCTGAGGTGGAATGAAGACCGGGGTCACTATGATTTTGGGCCGATCGACTGGAGCGAGTTTTACGCTGTGCTCAAGGGTAATGGGCCCTGCAACAAGGAACGGCTTGCGACGCGGGTGAAAGCGCACGAGGATGGAGCCTGGTTTCGCGAGGCTTTGTTGGCGCATGCTGAAAAGCAGGCTGCCCGCGATGGCGAACAAGCTGCCTAGGGCGCTGCTATTGGCCTGAGCTTTGAGGAGCCTGCCTATGCCGAACGAGATACCGCTCTGGGAAGTGTTCCTCCGAAGCCAGCACGGGCTTGCCCATAAACATGTTGGAAGTTTGCGCGCCCCTGATGCGGAGATGGCGATGAATCATGCGCGTGACGTATATACCCGGCGCAACGAAGGTGTGAGCCTCTGGGTGGTTCCGTCCGCCAGCATTACGGCTTCGAGCCCCGCTGAGAAAGCGTCGCTCTTCGATCCAGCCAACGACAAGGTGTATCGGCACCCAACCTTCTTTCCCATGCCTGAGGGCGTGAAACACATTTAGCCTACGTCTTATGCTCTCGACTGAACAGACCCTTTTCCGTATCGCGCTTCGCTTCGGTGATACTGCCCTGATCCTTAGCCAGCGGCTTGCGGCGTGGTGCGGGAAAGGTCCGGCGCTTGAGGAAGATCTGGCAATGACGAATACGGCGCTGGACCTGCTTGGGCAGGCGCGGCTCTGGCTTGCCCTGGCTGGAGAGATTGAGGGCGCGGGGCGGGATGAGGATGCGCTTGCGTACCACCGAACGGACCGGGAATTTCGCAATGTGCTCCTGGTGGAGCAGCCAAATGGGGATTATGCGCAGACGCTTGTTCGGCAGCTTTACTTCGATCTCTGGCACTCTCTTGCACTAAGGATTCTGAGCCGTTCTGAGGAGCCCCGCATCGCGGGCATCGCGGCGAAAGCGCAGAAGGAAGTGGCTTATCATCTGCGCCGCAGCAACGATCTCGTTCTTCGGCTTGGCGATGGAACGGAGGAGAGTCATCGACGCACACAGGCTGCCGTGGATGGACTTTGGGGTTATACGGGCGAGCTTTTTGAGTTGAACTTTCTGGGTGGCTCTGCGGATAACCTGTTGGATCTTCCGGGTCTGCGCGATGAGTGGCTCCGAAGCCTTGCGCATCTTTTTCAAAAAGCTACTCTACGCATGCCGCCCGCGGATGCACCGATGCAGAAAGGCAGCGCCGAGGGGATCCATAGCGAGCATCTGAGTTACCTTCTTGCCGAGATGCAGGTGCTCCCGCGCACCTATCCGAATGCCCGTTGGTAAAGAGATGACCTATACGCCAGAGATCACCGCGGAACAGATCCGGTTGTGGCTGCAGGAGATCCCTGACCCTGAGATTCCTGTGCTTTCGATTACGGATCTTGGCATTGTGCGCGAGGTGATGTTCGATCCTGAGAGGCCTAGGGACTGCACCGTTACGATTACACCGACCTACTCGGGTTGTCCTGCTACGGAGGTGATTGCTGCTGGGGTACGGCAGACGCTTGCTGCCCACGGCTTAACGAACATTACGATGCGCACGCAACTTGCCCCGGCGTGGACTACAGAGTGGCTTAGCGAAAAAGGTCGTCAGAGATTGCGGGAGTACGGTATTGCTCCGCCTTCCGCGACGCTGCCATTACTCACGCAGATCACTCTCCCTGCGAAGGCTGAAGCCGTTGCCTGCCCTCTTTGCGGCTCTGCGCGGACGGAAGTCGTAAGCCAATACGGTTCTACACCGTGCAAGTCTCTCTACCGTTGCATGGACTGCCGTGAACCCTTTGACTACTTCAAACCTCACTGAATTCAATGCCTCGCTTCCACTCACTTCGCATTGCCCACGTCGCTGATGAAACGCGCGACGCTGTTGTCATCACGTTCGAGGTTCCGGAGGCGCAGCGTGAAGCGTTTCGCTTCACGCCGGGGCAGCACGTTACGTTGAGAACGCTTGTCAGCGGCGAGGAGATTCGGCGATCGTATTCGATCTGTTCTGCACCGCACGAAGCGGGCCTGCGCATCGCGATCAAGCGTGTTCCGGACGGTCTGTTCTCGACGTGGGCGCAACGGGAACTGCGACCGGGTCATAGGCTGGAAGTTATGGAGCCTTCGGGAAGCTTCGGGATTCCGCGCTGCGCCGTTGCAAGCGGCGGCCGGCATCATCTGGCCTTCGCTGCCGGCAGCGGCATTACACCTATCCTTTCGATTCTCAAGACGGTGCTGGCGGAAGAGCCGCAAGCGCGCGCCACGCTGGTGTACGGCAATCGTGCTTCGTCTGCCGTTCTCTTCAAAGAGGAGCTGCAGAATCTCAAGGATCGCTACATGGCGCGCTTGAACCTGATTTTCGTACTCAGTCGCGAGCACCAGGATGTGGATCTCTTCAATGGGCGCATCGATCGCGAGAAAACCGACGCGCTGCTGCAGCAATGGATCGATCCTGCCGACATTGACGTGGCTTACCTCTGCGGCCCGCAGAGCATGATGAGTGCCGTTACCGATAGCCTCCTTGCACATGGCGTTGGGAAGGAGCGCATTCGCCAGGAGCTGTTTGGGATTGCTGGGCAGCCGATCACTCCGCGGCTGCCGACAGAGGCACAGGCGGCCGGCGAATGTAGCGTCTCTGTGCTGCTGGATGGCCGCGAACGGCACTTTACGATGGCGCGCGACAGGCAGACCCTTCTCGATGCTGCGTTGGATCAGGGTGTCGAGCTTCCCTACTCCTGCAAGGGCGGCGTATGCTCCACATGCCGGTGCAAGCTGATCCGCGGAGAGGTCGATATGGACGTGCATTTCGCGCTGGAAGATTATGAGATTGCGCGGGGCTTCATTCTTACGTGCCAAAGCTACCCGCGCACACAGGAGATCGCCCTTAACTTTGACGGTGAAGGGTAGAGCGCATGGCATCTGTACGGAAGTTGCAAAGCTACGTTTACGGCCAGTGGGCTGAAGGTGGGGGCGAAGCCGAATTGCTTCGCAATGCTGTGAGCGGCGTGCCTGTAGCGATCGTCGATACAGCAGGTCTCGATTTCGAACGCATGCTTGTCTACGGACGTACGGTCGGCGGGCCTGCTCTGCGTACGCTTACGTTTCACGAGCGTGCGTTGAAGTTGAAGGCGCTTGCGCAATACCTGATGGAGCGCAAAGAGGGCTACTACGAGCTTTCGAAGGCGACGGGGGCGACGCGTTCGGATTCGTGGATTGATATTGAAGGTGGTATCGGTAATCTTTTCACCTATTCGAGCAAGGGTCGACGGGAATTGCCGAACCAGACGTTTCTGCTGGACGGCGAACCTGAGATGTTGAGCAAGGGCGGAAGCTTTGTGGGGGTGCATCTGTGTACGCCGCTGCAGGGAGTGGCGGTTCACATCAACGCCTTCAATTTTCCTTGCTGGGGGATGCTGGAAAAGATTGCGGTTACGCTGCTGGCCGGGGTGCCTTCGATCGTTAAGCCTGCGAGCCAGACCGCGTTTGTAACCGAGAGGGTGTTCCGTGACATTGTTGCTGCGGGCCTGTTTCCGGAGGGATCGCTGCAGTTGCTCTGTGGGCCTACGGGTGATTTGTTGGATCACCTTCAGACGCAGGATGCTGTTACCTTTACGGGCTCCGCTGCGACGGGACGCAAACTGCGTTTGACGCCTGCCATTCAACAGCATTCCGTTCGGTTCACTACGGAAGCTGATTCGCTGAACTTCTCCTTGTTAGGGCCTGACGCGAAACCCGATCAGCCGGAGTTCGATCTGTTTGTGCGGGAGGTTGCGCGTGAGATGACGGCGAAAGCCGGGCAAAAATGCACGGCGATTCGGCGGGCTTTTGTGCCTCGCGCGTTGATGCCCGCGGTTACCGAGGCATTGAGGGCTCGGCTGCGTAAGGTTGTTGTCGGCGACCCTTCGGCAGAGGGCGTGACGATGGGCGCGCTGGTGTCGTTGGGCCAGCGGGAGCAGGTTCGTGCACGGGTGCGGGAGCTTCAGGAGAACGGCGCCGAGGTGGTTTTCGGTGATGCTCTTCAGTGCGAGGTGCGAAGTGCCGACATCGTGGCGGGAGCTTTTTTCGGGCCTGTGCTGTTGCATGCGGCTAAGCCGAAAGATCATCCACACGTGCACCAGATTGAGGCGTTTGGCCCCGTTGCGACGCTTATGCCTTACCTTTCTGTTGAAGATGCGATCGAGTTGATCAAGATGGGCGAGGGGTCCCTTGTGGGCTCGGTGTTTACCTATGACAGTGGCTTTGCGCGAGAGCTTGTACTTGGGGTGGCGAGCTATCACGGGCGGCTGCTGATTCTGAATCGCGAGTGTGCGAAAGAATCTACGGGCCATGGGTCGCCGCTTCCGTCCCTTGTGCATGGAGGCCCGGGGCGTGCAGGAGGCGGTGAGGAGATGGGCGGTATTCGTGGGGTGATGCACTACCTGCAACGCACAGCTCTGCAGGGCTCGCCGGAAATGCTCACGCAAATTGGGCAGCGCTGGATACGTGGAGCCGATCGACATGTAGACGTTCATCCCTTTCGTAAGTCGATGGATGAGCTCCAGCTGGGAGATTGCATTGTCTCGCAGCCGCGCACTGTGACGCTCGAAGACATTGAGCATTTTGCCGAGTTTACCGGCGACACATTTTATGCCCATATGGATGAAGAAGCCGCAAAGGCGAATCCGTTTTTCGGGGGCCGCGTGGCGCACGGTTACTTCGTTCTTTCGCTGGCTGCGGGGCTCTTTGTCGATCCGGCGCCTGGGCCTGTGCTGGCGAACTATGGCATGGATGCGCTACGGTTTCTCGCCCCGGTTTACCCTGGCGACAGATTGCGCGTGATCCTTACCTGCAAGCAGAAGAATCCGCGCATCACCGAGGAGTATGGCGAGGTTCGATGGGATGCAGCGGTGAGTAATCAGGACGACGTTCTGGTTGCGCAGTATGACGTGCTGACGATGGTTCGCAAGTACGCGGCTGCTGAAGAACGTGCTGAAAAGAAGCGAACCCTGGACCTGGCGACAGCATGAAGTACGAGACCATCTGCTTCACGAGCGAGGACGGCGTTGCCCGTCTAACCCTGAACCGTCCGGATAAGTTGAATAGTTTTAACACCGCGATGCATACCGAAGTGCACGAGGTGCTGGACAGCATAGCGGCTGAGCGAACGACGCGGGTGCTGCTGGTAACCGGGGCGGGCCGGGGTTTTTGTGCAGGGCAGGATCTGGGTGATCGTGCGGTTTCTGCCGGGGGCGAGGCTGCGGATTTGGGTGCTTCCATTGAGCGTTTCTATGCGCCGATGGTGCTGAAGCTACATGCGCTTCCGTTGCCGGTTGTGTGCGCGGTGAACGGTGTGGCTGCGGGCGCGGGGGTGAGTCTGGCATTGGCTTGCGATCTTGTCGTGGCGAAGCGGTCTGCGAGTTTTATTCAGTCTTTTGCGAAGTTGGGGCTACTTCCCGATACCGGTGGGACGTATTTTCTGCCGCGGCTGCTAGGGCCCGCGAGGGCGCTGGGGCTTGCCCTGCTGGGCGATAAGCTCCCCGCGCAGCAGGCGGCAGAGTGGGGGCTGATCTGGCGTTGCATTGAGGATGATGCTTTTGAGCGGGAGACCGAAGCTCTTGTGCAACAACTGGCTACCGCTCCGACCCTTGGTCTGGCTCGCACGAAACAGGCCATGTACGGGAGCTTTAACAACACGCTGGAAGCTCAACTTGCTTATGAACGCGATGCGATGCGCGAGTTAGGCTATACCGCCGACTACCGTGAAGGCGTGCAGGCGTTCCTTGAAAAGCGCGCAGCTGTTTTCCATGGCCGCTAACGACAGGGCGGTTCCTCCGGTCGTGAGTACGCCCATCGGCATCATGGGTGCGGGGACCATGGGTGCGGGCATTGCGCAGGTTGCTGCCCAGGCAGAGCATCCTGTATTGCTGTATGACGCGCGCGCCGGGGCTGCGGCCCACGCTGTTCGAGCGATCTCCGAGGTCATCGGGAAGCTGGTTGGCAAGGGCCGTCTGAGTGCAGAGCAAGCTGTCGATACCTGTGCGAGGCTTCGGCCCGTGGCTTCACTGGCTGAGTTGCGCGGTTGCGGTCTTGTTGTGGAAGCTATCGTCGAAGACCTCGAAGCAAAACGCGAATTGTTTCGGGGGCTTGAGGACGTAGCGGCGGCGGAGACGGTTTTCGCGAGCAATACTTCTTCGCTTTCTATCACGGCGATTGCTGCGGGGCTGCGCCGTCCAGAGCGCCTCGGTGGCATGCACTTTTTTAATCCTGCGTCGCTGATGCCGTTGGTGGAGATCGTCTCCGGGCTGACTACGTCGCCGGAGACCCTTGCCATGCTTGAAGCCACGGCGAAGGCGTGGGGCAAGCAGACGGTTCGTGCGCGGTCTACGCCGGGCTTCATCGTGAACCGCATTGCTCGGCCGTTTTATGGGGAAGCGTTGCGTCTTCTGGTGGAGAAGGCTGCGGATGCTGCCACTCTTGACGCGATCATGCGCGACGCAGGCGGGTTTCGCATGGGGCCATTTGAGTTGATGGATCTTATCGGGCTCGACGTCAACCTGGCTGTGACGCAATCCGTGTTTGAGGCTACGTTTCATGACGCGCGGTTCAGACCCTCGCTGCTACAGAAGGAGTTGGTGGAGGCAAATCATCTCGGCCGCAAGACTGGGCAGGGCTTCTATCGTTACGGGGCCGACGTTCTGTCACCCAAGCCTCGAAGCGTGGCTGCGGCAACCTTCCCGAGTTCTATCTGTTTGTTCGGCGACGACCCTCTTACGCAAGTTTTGCGCGAGCGGCTGGACGCGGGGCAACACGTTTTCGAGCGTGCACCAGCTCATGCTGATGGCCGTCTCGCGGAAACTCCGCAGGCCTGCCTTTACCGGACGGATGGCCGGTCCGCTACGCAGCGATCCCATGACTTAGGGCAGCAAAATCTTGTTCTTGTCGATCTGGTCCTCGACCCTGCCACCGCGAAACGGCTGGCGGTCAGTGCTGCCGACCAAGCCAGCGCAGCGGCTCTGACAGAGATGGCAGGGTTGCTGCAGGCTGCGGGCTTTGTCGTGAGTCATCTCGACGATGCGCCGGGCATGGCGCTTCTGCGGACGGTGGCCATGCTTGCGAATGAGGCTGCTGATGCAGTTCATCAGGGCATCTGCACTGCTGCCGATTGCGATAAGGCGATGCGCCTGGGCACCAACTATCCCCGGGGTCCTTTGGAGTGGGCGGATGCGGTTGGGCCTTCGACCCTGGTCTGCGTTCTCGACCACCTGCATGCTGCTTACGGTGACTCGCGTTACCGGGTGTCTCCGCTGCTACGACGTAAAGGGCTCACAAGCAGCCTTTTTCATTCCCCTTAATCGCTGATGTGCAGTACTACGAAGGCCCACTATGCCTTGCTACTCATTTGAATCGCTTATCCCTGTTGTTGACTCTACTGCTTTTGTTCACCCGACTGCGGTTCTGATCGGCGACGTGCACGTTGGTCCTGGCTGCTATGTTGGCGCGAATGCTGTGCTTCGGGGTGACTTTGGGCGGCTTGTTCTTATGCAGGGGGCTAACCTGCAGGACACATGCGTGATGCATAGCTTTCCGGCGTGTGACACGGTGGTGGAGCCCGATGGGCATGTTGGCCACGGGGCGATTTTGCATGGATGTCACATAGGGCGGAATGTTCTGGTCGGAATGAATGCCGTGGTGATGGACAATGCGCGCGTGGGCGAGAACTCCATTGTGGCGGCGCTTGCTCTTGTTCCCGCCAACATGCAGATTCCACCAAGGAGCATGGTTGTCGGGCTTCCTGGGAGGATTGTGCGCGAGGTTACACAGGGGGAACTGGAGTGGAAGACGAGAGGCACGGAGGTCTACCAACAACTGGCGCAGCGCAGCCTTCAGGGGCTTCGGCTCACGGAACCTTTGCGCAGCGCTGAAGCGGACCGCCCGGAACTTCCGCAAATTGAGGGGTTCGATCCGCTATTCAAGGTGAAGGCTAAAGGTCGTTAACGGCTTCAGTGCTCAAGCGGGTTTTCTAATTCCGCGACAAACTTCGTCAGAAAGCCATTGGTTTGCTGGCCATCCAGGACGCGGTGATCCACGGTCAAGGTTACGTACATCATGGGGCGGACCCGGAAGAGTTCGCGGCCTCCCGTTTCACAGACGATGACGCGCTTTTGCAGCTTGCCTGCGCCGAGGATGGCCGCTTGCCCGTGGGGTAGGATGATGGGCGCGGCGAGCAGGCTTCCGCTTACGCCGTGGTTGGAAAGGGTGAAGGTGCCCCCTTGCATGTCCGGCTGGGTGAGGCGGCCTGCCCTGGCTTTTTCGGTGAGGGAGCGCAACGCGTCGCCGATCTGTTCAAGGGTCATTGCGTGCGCGTTGGGGATGACCGGCACGACGAGGCCGCCGGTGTCGAGTGCTGTGCCGATGCCGAAGTTAATGTCGTCGAAGATTTCGAGGTGGTCGTCATGCCAGCGGCTGTTGACTTCGGGGAACTGGCGGATGGCGGCGCAGGCGGCGCGAAGGAGATAGGCGGTGATGCTTGGCGGGATCTCGCCCAGGTCCTTGCGGGCCTGGCGGTGTTGCAGAACGGAGGAGAGGTCTGCCTCGAAGACGGAGGTTACGTGCGGGGCTGCCTGGACGCTGCGTGTCATGTGCGCGGCGATGGCTCTGCGCATGGGAGTGTGCGGTACCTTGCGCCCTTGTTGCGGACTTGGGTTTGTGCCGTTTGCTGTAGGGGATGATGCAGTTCCCCGTGCGCGCACAAACGCCTCGACTTCCGCTATCGTCAGCCGCGACGCTGAAGAGGTTTTGGGGACGTCTTCCGCTCTCAGGCTGTGTTCTCGTAAGAGGCGCCGCACTCCTGGTGACAGGCCTTCCACTTCCTTTTGCTCTGCGGCGACTATGGCGTCCGGCAAGTCCGGCACTGCAGTTGAGGTCTCTTCCACAGTGCCAGGGCTGGCGAGCCCTGTGCGGATTCGGCCCAGAAGCTCGCCGGGCTTTACGACATCGCCTTCGACTTTCAAGCATTCCGTCAACATACCGGCTGCGGGGGCGGGGATCTCCATGGTGACTTTGTCGGTGTTGATTTCGAGGAGGGGTTCGTGCTCTTCGATCGCTTCGCCGGTGCGCTTCAGCCACTTCCCTATTGCTGCGGCTGTGCCTTCGCGGTCTTCTGCCGGCATGCGCACTTCAACGATTGCTGCGGTTCTCTGCTCTTCCGTAATCATCAGAACTCCAGGGTCGCCCGCATCCCGGCGGCGATCGACGTGACGGTGGGAAGCACTGACTCCATGAGGGCCACGTTGTAGGGGAGCGGGATGTCCGGCACGGCCATGCGTTCTACTGGCGCGTCCAGCTTGAGGAAGGCTTCGCGGGCCACCACCGCGGCAATCTCGGCACCAAAGCCGGCGGTCATTGTGTCCTCATGCACGACAAGGCAGCGGTGGGTGCGGAGGGTGGACGTGATGACGGCTTCGCGGTCCCAGGGCACGATGGTGCGGAGATCTATGACTTCAATGGAGGCCGCTAGTTCTTCTGCCGCGAGCAGGCATCGCTCTACCATGGCGCCCCATGTCACTACGGTTAGATGGTCTCCGCGGCGCACGGTGCGGGCTCGTCCCAGAGGCACTGTGAAGGTGTCGCCTGGGTAGGGCCGGCGGGCCCAGGGAGAGTCGAGTTGAGCGCGTTGTTCGAAAAAAATGGAAGGATTGTCGCTGCGCATGGCTGTGCGCAAAAGGCCTGCCGCGTCCTCGGCGTTGGAGGGGTACAGGACTTGCCAGCCGATGGCGTGGGCGAAGGTGGCTTCGCTCGAGACGCTGTGCCAGGGGTCGCCGCAGCGCGAGCCGAAGCCGCCGGGCATGCGCACCACGATGGGCGCGCAGAAGCGGTTGGCGGTGCGCCAGCGGAGGGTGCCGCAGTCGTTGAGTTGCTCTGTTGCGGGGTCGGCGTATTTGCGAAACTGGATCTCTGCGACGGGACGAAGGCCCGCCATGGCCATGCCGACGGCGTTGCCGATGATGCCCTCTTCGGAAAGGCTGGTGTCAAAGACGCGCTGGGCGCCAAAGGCTGCTTGCAGGCCCACCGTAGCCGCGTGGACTCCGCCTTTGAGGCCTACGTCCTCGCCGAAGATGAGGAGTTTCGGGTCTTGTTGGAGTTCGGCTTCGAGGGTGCGGCGGATTGCCGTAAGCATGTTTATGCGCGCGGGCTCGGGAGGCTGGGGTGTGAGCTCGGCGTTGGGCGCTGTGTCCGCTGCGAAAACGTAGCGCGTAACGCTGGCGAGAGCTGTGGGGGGTTCTGACGCCGCTTCGGCTTCGGCCAGGGCTGCGCGAACGTTTGTGGCGGCTTCGCGCTCCATGCGCTGCCAAGCGTCTACTGAAAGTAGATCAGGGATGAGGTATTCGCGCAGGGAGTTCAAGGGATCGGCGGCACGCTCTTCCCTCAGGCGCGCCTCGCCCTTGTAGGCTTGCGTGTCCTGGCCGGAGTGGCCGCTCAGGCGGGGCATCGTGAGGCGGAGCAGCACAGGGCCTTCCCCACTGCGTACCGCCTCTACCGCGTGCCGTATTGTTGCGGCGGTTTCCGCCACATTACGGGTATCCGCGTTCTCGATGCGGAGATCCCCGAAGCTGGCGAGATTGCGGGCGATGTCGCCGCCGGGTGTCTGCACGGTGGAGGGAACGCTGAGGCCGTAGCCGTTGTCCTCGATGAAAAAGAGCATGGGCAGCTTGCGCGTTGTGGCGATGTTGAGGGCTGCCCAAAAGCCGTTGGTGGCTACGCTGCCGTCACCGCCGAGCACCACGGCGATGGCTCCGTCATAGGCCTGTTCGTGTAGAGTCTCGCGCCGGTACTGAATGGCATGGGCCCAGCCTGCTGTGGTGGTGTACTGGGTGCCTACGCCGCCGGCCATGGGGAGTACCGTGGGGCGCTGGCCGTTGCCGGGCATATTGAAGACAACGCCGATGTCGCGGCCGTCGCTGATGCCGCCGCCCTTGGCCATGCCGCTTTTCAGAGCGTCTACTACGGTCAGCCCCAGCGTCAGGAGGAGCGGGCGGGAGCGGTAGTAGCCGGTGGCCGCGTCATGCCGGTGACTCAGGAGGGATCCCAGGAGAATTTGGCCCAGCTCATGCCCACGCGCGGAGAACTGGTACAGGATCTTCCTGGTGGGCAGAAGCTCTGTCTCTTCCAACTCATCCAGGGCACGGGAAAGTAGAAAGAGTTCTGTTATCCGAGTCCAATCAAATCGCCCGTCTGCACCGGAGGCTGCCTCCGGAATTTCAAACTGTACAGTAGCCATTGCTCAATGCTCGCTTGCGAAGTGTACCGCCCCACGGTGACCCTGCGCGATGGCGCATTTCGGGGGCACGCAGGAAGAAGAGGGGTTTGTTGGGTCAGGGTTTTGTTACCGGGCTGGCGAGTGCCTCGGCTTTCTGGCGCTCGGCAAGGGCTTCGGTGGCACGGCCTTGTTTTTGGAGCGCCTGAGCGAGGAGGAGGTGGGCCTCTTTGAGGTTGGGTTCGGCGGTGAGGGCGTCCTTCAGCTGCAGGACTGCGCCGGGAAGGTCACCCTGGGCGAGGAGGGCGCGGCCGGACTGGAGGGCAAAGCCGGCGCGCTGGTGGCTCATGGCTTTGCGGCTGAGGTCGGCGGCGGTTTTACGCTCGGCTGCAGCGGCTTCGCGATTGCCCTGGGTGCTTAGGATGGCGGCGAGTGTGACGTGCGGGCTGGGCTGATCGGGGGCTAGGGCGATGGCGTGGTGAAGGGCGTCAGCGGCAGCATCGAGGTTGCCGGTTTCCTTGTGTTCGGAGCCGAGCAGCGCCCAGGCGTCGGCGTTGGTGGGGCGGAGTGCGACGGCTCCCTGGAGTTGATGGACGGCTTCGGCGGCGTTTCCCTGCTGCATGCGGATGACGCCAAGGGTGTAGGGCGGATCGGGAAGTTTCGGGTCGAGGGCTTCGGCACGTTCGAGTTCGGGGATGGCGTGGGTGAGGTCATCTTTGAGCTTGAAGCCGAGGCCGAGATCGTAATGAAGTTGGGGGTTGTCGGGATCGAGTTGGAGGCCGGCGTGGAACTGTTCGATGGCGTGGTCGATGTCGTTGGTTTGGAGGTAGGCGACACCCATGTCTTCGTGGAGGGTGCTGTTTTCCGGATCGAGGGTGCTGGCGCGGATGTATTGGACCAGGGCGGATTTGGCGTCGCCGGTTTGGACAAGGGCAAGGCCGTAGTTGATCAGGGTGGCGGCGTCCTGGGGGCGGGCGGCGCTGACTTTGGTGAAGAGTGGGAGGGCTTCTTCCGATTGACCGGCCGACTGCAAGGCGAGGGCGAGCGCGTACTGGGCGTCCAGTGAGTTGGGCTGGGCTTTGAGGGCTTGCCGGAGGGCCGTTACGGCTTCAGTGTCCTGGCCGTTGGCGCCCAGGGCGCGGCCGAGTTCGACCTGGGTGATGAAGCTCGCGTCGCCCAGGGCCTGGGCGCGGCGAAGTTCGTTGAGGGCTTCGGGGGCGTGACCGGTGAGGAGGAAGAGGGATCCGAGGTGGGCGTGGGCAGGGGCATAGTCCGGCTTTATTTGGAGGCCCTGGGTGAAGTCTGCCTGGGCGGCGTCGTACTGGCGTTGCTGGGCTTCGAGAGAGCCGAGGGCGTCGAAGAGCGCAGGACCAGGCTGGGGTTGCTGTCCAAGGGCGCGGTGGAGGACGGTTTGCGCGCCGGTGAGGTCGCCGGTCCCAGCGAGGGCGCGGGCGTAGGCGAGGGACTCTTCGCTCTGGAGATGGTCCAGGGCTTCTGGGGTCAAACCGCGGAAGAGGGCTACAGCGGCTGCATTGTCACCGAGGCGGCTTTGGGTTACGGCGAGGTTGAGGGTGGAAAGCGGGTCGGTGGGGTCAAGCTTGTGGGCTGCGGTGAGTTCGGCGGCTGCGTGGGGGAGGTCCTTTTCGGCAAGCAGAACCGCGCCGAATGCGGCGTGGGCGGCGGAAATCTGCGGGGCGAGCTTTACGAGCTTGCCGAAGTCGGCGTGGGCTGTGGGGAGATCGCCGGCGGTGAAGGCCTCCGAGCCGGCGCGGAAGAGTCTGGTGGCTTCGGCGGTGTCCGAGGACTGCTGTGATGCTGGCTTGCGCTGTCCTGTCGCGAGCAGTGGCGAGAGCAGGATCGCGAGGGTAGCCAGGGCTGAGACGGTGGGGCGTCGCCGCATGGGTTGACTGTATCGCCCAGGGTGGCCCGGTGGCGACCCACTGAATTTGAGGGGGTGAAGGGCGCTGGTTGCCGAAGCCGCGCCGTTATTGTTCAGCAGACCGACGTACCTGATTGGTAAATAGAGCAAGCTTTCGGGTTTCAGGTTCGGACATCCCTTCGCCGGTGTGTGAAGCGGGGCAGGTTGCGAGACTGGAATCGGCAATGCCCCTCTCCAGCAATAGAGGTCGCTGTGAGATTCATCCCAGAGGGCAAATAAAGCGTGGGAACGTTCGGTACCTTGGCAAGGGCCAAAAATCTGCAGTAGCTCTTGAGAGCGAACGGCAACCTAAAGGGTGCGGATGTAAGCGAAAACATCGGAAACAAACCGCCCCCCTGCTGCCAGCGTCCTCTGTGGGGCGGTTGCCCGGGATTGGAAGCAGGCCAGGGCAGTACAAAGCAGGAGTGTTGGAAAAAAGCATACGGCGAGGCGCGCCCCTGACAGGGCCGGGATCACCTGGCCTGCCGAAAGAAGGGTGTGGGTGTTTCAGGGTGCGACGCCGGTCAAGCGATTACGAGCGCTCTTGCACGAGTTGATGATGAAATGTGGCGGCGAATATTAGTACAACTTTCGAGCCACTGTTATTACATCTCCGGTTACAGCTTGCGTAAAAGAACGCCAAAATTTTCTTGACACCCGGCTGATTCAGAGCCTAAGGTTCATTCCGTTCCGTAAAGCAGATTTTTGGGCTCACGAAGTACTCAGGTCCCGGGGTAGGCGCGCGTGCACTCCTGGTGCCTTTTTGGAGGCGGTATGAAGAAGCATGGAAAGATCGGTATAGGCCATTTGGCCTTGCTGCTGGGGGCAGCTCTGCTCCCCCTGGGCCCGCAAGCGGTTGCGCAGGCGGTATTCGGGTCAATCTTCGGCACGGTGACGGACACCAGCGGTGCAGCCGTCCCTAAAGCCACGGTCACGGTGACGGACGTTGCCAAGGGCACGAGCATCACGGTCACGAGCAATGACAGCGGTGAGTTCACCGCCGAGCACTTGATCCCGGATACCTACACGGTGAAGGTTGAGATCCAGGGCTTCAAGAGCTTCGAGCAGAAGGAAATCCAGGTTTTCGCCGACCAGTCGCAGAAAGTCATTGCGGCGTTGCAGGTGGGCAGCACGGGGGAGACCGTAGAGGTCAATGCCGACCAGGTGCCGCAACTGAAGACGGACCGTGCGGACGTGTCGACCACGTATACGGCACAGGAGATTGAAAATCTCCCGATCCCGGATCACAACTTCACGAACCTGCAGCTGCTGCTGCCGGGCGCGGTGCAGCTTGGGTGGGCGCATGCGGCTTCTGAGAATCCGCAGGGATCGAAGCAGATTCAGATCGACGGGCAGGCGTTTGGCGGCGTGAATTACACGCTGGACGGCACGGACAATCAAGACGCGATTCTGGGCATCATCGTCATCAACCCGAACTACGAGTCGATGTCCGAGGCGAAGATTGCAACGCAGAACTTCGACGCGGAGTTCGGCAAGGCCGTGGCCTCGGTGCAGACGGTGCAGACGAAGTCGGGAACGAACCAGTTCCATGGCACGGCGTTTGACAACCGCGAGAGCAATGCCAATCTGGCGCGCGATCCGTTTACGGTATCCAAGGCACAGGGTTACCCTGGCGGCCTGAAAAACCAGTTCGGCGGATCAATTGGCGGGCCGTTCTGGAGGGATCACGCCTTTGGCTTCGGCGACTACCAGGGCGTGCGGCAGAAAGTTGGATCACCGGGTATCGGTACCGTTCCATCGCTGCTGGCGCTGAACAGTTGCACGGGAATGACTGCGGCCTCGAACGGGATGCCCGGCTGCGACTTCAGCGACTACTTGAAGATCAGCGATCACCAGATATATGACAACTCGACGGGAACTCCGACGGCTTTCAACAACAACATCATCCCGTTGAACCGGCTGTCCCCTCAGGCAGTGAACCTGTTCAAGCTGCTGCTGGCGAGCGGCAAAACGCCGAACAACTCTTCTACTGACGGCGGTCTTCGCAACAACTACCAAGGCAACGGCACCGGCATTTTCAACAGCAATCAGTGGGATCTGCGCGGTGACGTCACGCTTAGTGATCGTATTCACGCCTTTGGCCGGTTCAGCCGCTTCACTGACATCCTCAGCGGTGCCAGTCTCTTCGGTCCTGCGGGCGGCCCGGGTCTTGGCATTGCGGGGTACGGCGGCGTTTCTCAAGGCGCAAACGATAGCGCCGCGGCCGGTGTGGACATTGCCGTAAACTCAAAGCTGGTCACCGACATCCGGCTTGGGTATTTCCGCTACAACATCGCTACGCAGAAGAACGACCCAGGAAACACGAATCTTCCATTCCTTGGTGAGAACGTAGGCACATCGTCGCTGCCGGTACCGATCGATTACGGCACACCTGATATCACCATCGCCGATACCAATACCAACACGGCGACGGGCGGCCCGGCTTCCCCCCAGAATACCGGCCCGCAGTTCGGCAGCGGTTTGAACATGAATCACTGCAACTGCCCCTTGAAAGAGAAGGAAGACCAGTTCCAGCTTGTCAACAACTGGACAAAGACGATCGGGAACCACGAAGTGAAGTTCGGAGCGGACATCCGTTACGCGCGGAATCTCCGGGTTCCTTCAGATAGTGATCGCACCGGCGTGAACAACTTCGGCAACGGACCGACCAGCAATGGATCGGATCCGTCCGGCTTGGGCTTCGCTACCTTCATCCTTGGCGACGTCACCTCGTTCAACCGTTACACAGCTGCATCCGTCACCGAAGTGAACGCCAAGGAGTTTCAGGCGCGCGACTTTGGGTATGCGCAGGATACCTGGCGCGTGACCCCGAAGCTGACCGCCAACCTCGGCCTGCGCTATGAGTACTACGCGCCGGAACGTGTGAATGGGACGGGGAATGGCGCCCTCCTGAATCTGGCGACAGGTTACATTAGCGTTGCCGGCGAGAATGGCGTTCCCCTGAACATGGGTGTGTCCGCGCCGAAGTTCCCGCTAAACCCACGCGTCGGACTGGCTTACCAGGCCAACGCGAAGACTGTGATCCGCGGCGGCTACGGACGGAGCTTCGATCTTGGTGTCTTCGGCTCCACTTTCGGACACGTGGTGACGCAGAACATTCCCGTTCTGGCCAACCAGTCGGTCAGCAACGTGGGCGGCCCGACCAGCTACGCCTTCAACCTCTCCAATCCTTCTGCCCAAGCCACAGGGATCAGCACGACATCGACTCTGAGCCAGCCGACAGATGCCCTCTACACCTTCACGTCACCGGCCATCAATGCGAACGGCCAGATTCCGATCACGGCCACAATCCCGGGAGCCGGAACCACGATCGGGCAAGGCGTAAGTGTCAAGGCACGTCCCTACACGGAGCGCCTACCTACGCTGGATGCATGGAACGTTGCGGTCCAGCGTTCACTGAGCGCCACGCTGTCGGTGGAAGTCTCGTACGTGGGCAACAAGGGGACACATACCCTGAGTGACGGGGATGGGAACAACACCAACCCGAACGAGTCGGCAATTTTCCTGCCCGCGAGCTTCACTCAGAATGGTCAGGCGCTTCACTATGACAACACGCCGGGCGCAATTGCGGCCTACACCGCTTGCACGGCGGGAACTTGCGTCAATGGTGTACCGCAAAGCGGTACCTATGCTGGAGCTACCAACAACGGGACTCTCCTACAGCGGTACACCAATGGCAATCTTCCTGCCTGCGGCACGGGCGCTTGCAATTGGACGCAGGGTATTAGCTACTACGGAGACGACCAAGACACGCACTATAACGCGATCCAGGCCAAGGTCACCAAAGCCTTGACCCAGGGATTCAACATCAACCTGAACTACGCCTATGCCCATGGCCTGGATACCGCGAACGGCTTTGCTACCTGGAACAAGCAGGCGGTCATCGGTAACGATTCAGCGGTTCGCCGCAGCGCCTTCACAGCGTACGGACTCTGGCGCCTGCCTTTCGGCAAGGGACAGATGTTTGCTCATGATGTGAACGGAGTTGTGAACGGGATCATTGGCGGGTGGCAGGTTAGCCCAACGATGGTCTGGCAGAGCGGCTTGCCGTTCGACATAAACTACTCGGGTTGCTCTGCCGTTATTCCGGGTAGTGCGCCTTGCCGGTTGAGCGGCAACGCCAGCAGCCTGCAGTTCAATCTACAGGGCGTCCCCGGAGTCGGAACCGGCGTTTCGCAGTTCTCTTCTATCCCGAACGTCTGCAATGCAGGGACGAGCTTTGTCTGCCCCGGTCTTGACCAGATTGGATCCATTCGTCGCAACAGCTTCTTTGGCCCCAACCTGTTCAATGGCGATGCGTCGCTGGAAAAGAATGTCGCTTTTGCCGAGCGCTTTACCGCTCAGTTCCGGATGGACGCCTTCAACGTCTTCAACCATATCAACTACGCCACACCTTCCAACACCACCATTGACAACGCCGGTGCGGGCCAGATTACCGGCGGACCGTATCCGACCAGCACTGGTGGCTCTACCAATCCTCGTCAGCTTCAGTTCACCGTCCATCTGGCGTTCTAAGCTGTCTAACGACTCTCCTCGGGAGAAGAGCTTCGGCTCTTCTCCTTATTTTTCTTTAGATTGCTTGCGGTAAAGGTTTATGGGGTTGTTTGGTTGGGAATGGGGCCGGGTGCGGCCGATTGTGGCTGCGGCAATGGCGTTTGCGTGCGTGGGTCTGCGTGGGCAAACGGCAGAGGGTGTGCCAGCTGATCCGGGTGTGGCGCTTGCAAAGCTGATCGCTACGGGGCGGGATGCGGCGGCGCTGGAGCAGATCAAGGGGCTGCAGGGCTCGGGTGCGAAAGTGGCCGGGCTGGACCGTATGGAGGGTGATGCTTACTTTGATTTGAATCAGTTAATAGAAGCTGATGCGGCGTTTGCACGGGCGTTGGCGGCGGATCCGAAGGATGTGGCCGCGGCGCAGATGCGGGGACTGACGCTGGTGAGGTTGGGGCGGCCTGGGGATGCGATTCCGTTGCTGGAGGCGAACCACACGGCAGGTGCGCAGAGCAAGGCGGATCCGACCTATGTGCTCGCGCTTTGCTACATGGATACCCGGCGGTATGACGACGCGCGGCGGGCGTTTGCGGCGCAGTTTGGGTTTGGGGCGGACTCGGCGGATGGCTACCTGGTGGGGGCGCGCATGCTGTTCCGGCGGGAGTATGTGCCGGTGGCGCAGCAGTTTGCGGAAAGGGCGCTGGCGCTGAATCCGAAATTGCCGCTGGCGCATGAGCTCCTGGGAGAGATTGCGCTGGCGGGGGGGCACACTCAGGACGCGATACGGGAGTTTGAGGCGGAGAAGGCGGCGAATCCGCTGCAGGGCGTGGTTTACGAGAGCCTAGGGGACGCGTACTCGCGGGCGGCGCGGTACCCGGAAGGCGAGCGAGTGCTGCGGCAGGCTTTGCTGCTGGAGCCGAATGCCACGGGACCGTTGATTCTGCTGGGAAAGGTGTTGCTGAAAGAGGGACAACCCGTAGGGGCTACGACGTTTTTGCAGCGGGCCGAGGTGATGGATCCGGCAAATTATCGGACACATAACCTGTTAGCGCAGGCTTATCGGGCGATGGGACGGGCGGACGATGCACGGCGGGAGCTGGCGTTGACTGAGAAGACGCAGGCGGCGGATGAACCTGTCCTGCAGGCGCCGAAGTAGGAGCCATGTGGTGAGGCGAGTGCGGCTTCTGAGGGACCGTGATGACAGATGGACGGCGTTGGTCTTCCTACTCGGGCTAACCGCGTTTGCTGCTTGCCTGGTCGTGGCGGCGTCGGGCGGCGGTTTGCGGTCTGTGGCAGCTGAGACACGCGCGAGTGGAGAGCAGGCGCCGCTGGCAAATCCAGATGCCGTGTGTGCGCAGTGTCATGCGGCGATCTATGCGAGCTATAAGCGGACGGCGATGGGTTCGGGCAGCGGGGCGGCACTGACGGGGTTGTTGCCAGGGGAGTTTACGCATGGGGCCTCGGGTGTGCGGTACAAGGTGTTTGCGCGGGATGGGCGGGCGTGGATGAGCTTTTCGCGGGGGGCAAGCAGCGAAGCGGGGGCGCTGGAGGGTGAGCGGGAGTTGATGTATTACGTTGGGTCGGGGCGGCACGGCCGCACGTATCTGTACGAGGCGGCGGGGGAGTGGTTTGAGCTGCCGATCAACTGGTATGCGCGGCGGCAGCGGTGGGACATGGCGCCGGCTTACGATGACGCGACGAGCATGCCGGCCGCGTTGCCGGTGGAGCCGAACTGTCTGCATTGCCATGCGACGCAGGTGGAGGCGCCGCTGCCCCAAGCACGGAACCGGTTCGCGGAGCGGCCGTTCGATCAGGGTGGCGTAGGGTGCGGCGCGTGTCATGGCGATGCGTCGGCGCACCTGGCGGCGCATGGGCACGGGGCGATCCTGAACCCTGGCAAGATGAGCGTGGCGGCGCGGGATAGCGCATGTGTGCAATGCCATCTGGAGGGTGATGCGGTGGTGTACCGGCCCGGGCGGTCGCTTGCGCAGTTCAAGCCGGGCGATACGTTGTCAGACTTTGCGGTGTATTTTGTGCGGGCGGGTCAGGCGGGTGGGGGACAACGGGCGAGCAGCCAGTATGAGGCGCTGCTAAAGAGCGCATGCAAGCGAGGGGCGGGTGACCAGCTGACGTGTACGACCTGCCATGATCCGCACAGCGAGCCCGCGGCTGCGCAGCGGGTGGCTTTCTACCGTGCTAAATGCCTCGAGTGTCACAACACACCGGCTATGGCGACGACGCACCATCCGGAGCAGCCGGATTGTGCGGTTTGTCACATGCCTTCGAGGAAGACCGCGGATATTTCGCATGAGCAGGTGACGGACCATGATATTGAGCTCGTTCCGGCGCGTGGGGACGGGAGCTCCAAGCGCTGGATTGACGGGGAAACGCTGGTCCCTGTGGGGGGTGTCGCCGTGAGCGATCGTGAGATCGGCCTGGCGTATGCGCAGCGGGCACAGAAAGGCGACAAAAAGGCTGCCGATAGAGCCTTAGCGCTGTTGCAGCGCGCTGAAGCGGCGGGGGCAGAGGATGAGCAGGTTCACGTAAACCTGGGATTCCTGGAGCAGGTGGCCGGGGATTCCAAAGCGGCACGCCGGGAATACGCTGCTGCGCTAAGAGTGAATCCGTATGAGGCTGCGGCACTCGTGAACCGGGCGGTTCTGGATGCTAGTGGAGGCGACCTGGTTGAGGCGGTGCGGCTGCTGGACCGCCTGGTGCAGGCAGACCCGAGCCAGACTCTGGCGGGGGTGGATCTGTTGAAGCTGGAGTGCCGGGCAGGTGAGGTCAAGCGTGCTTCGGCGTTAGTGGAGCAACTGCGGGGCGTGAACCCGGACTCAGTGGAGTTGCGGGAGTTCGTGCAGCGTGGCGGGTGTCCGGCGCAGGCGTCAAGATAGGCGCGGGTCAGCTTACCCAAGTGAAACTTCGCTGGTGAGGGGTTCTCTTTCCACCGAAAGGACATCACGGTGAAGTTCGAGCGTGGCAGTTTGTTCCGTCGTCTTCGCAGTGCGGCGAACGTGGACTTCTTCAACGAGGAAATACTCACGCTTGGCTACGAAGCGTTCTTCGACGAGGGGATAGACCGTGACTTCACCTTCCTGGCGAACTTCAGGGCGGTTTGTGAGGAGCTGACCGATCGGAATGCGTTCCACGTTCCAGGTTGTGCTGGTAAGGGGAAGCGTGACGGTTTGGTTGAAAGTCTCAGTGGAGCGCTGAATGCGTACTCTGGCCGTTTCTACCAGCTTCTTGGAGATCTCTGCTTTCTCCTCAAAAAGCGGGATGACGCGCTCCCCCGGGTTGCCGTTCGATGTGGCATTTTGAATTGAGCCGACGGGTACGCTCTGGGGTACGGCACCTGACCGCGCTGAGGCGTTTTGGCCTGCCGCGGAGAGCAGGAGTTCCGTGGAAAGAAGAATTACTTCTCCGGAGCCGAGGCGGAGAATCGTTTCGGGGTTCGCGGGATTGAGTTCACCGTTTGCAGTGAGTTCATTCTGCTGCGGGCTTGCAGGCCTGGTTTGCTCCTGCAGACTGGGTATAGGGCCGTCGAAGAGCATGGGGAAGACTCCGTGTATTGCAGCAAGTAAGAAGGCCCGGTGGGTAAGCACCGGGCCCAGGTGGACAGAGAACTCACCGCTTAACGATCGAGGTCGGAGTCGCGCGTGCTACGGAGCCCGGAGGTGGTTCCGGAGCCGGTAACGCTTGTCGCGGTGTTCTCTACGTCGACTTCGGTGTGACGCACGGTGTCGTTGATCTGCTCGGTGCGATCACTCGCTTCCTTGCCGACAAGGACTTCCTCGACGACTCGGCTACGCTTGCCCACTACGGCCTCTTCGCCGGTTGCGTTGACTTCAATGACACCGGGGTTGGTGCTGAAATCAGCGTCAGTAGCCGGACGGTTTACCGCGCGACGATCAACCACAACGCGCTCGTCATGAAGATTGACGGACTCGCTTACGGGTTCGGAGACGATACGGGAGAAGAC
>CAXUDN010000005.1:0-8126 GCA_964249715.1 uncultured Acidobacteriaceae bacterium | reverse complement strand
TGATCGTCGTCACAGTCGACGCTGACGAGTGCGCCTCCGCCTGTGACACCTTCCGTGTAGGAGCGGTGCGTTTCCTCATCGTGCCCGCTCAGCGAACCGAAGAAGTTTTTAATTCGGGAGCCGACGGAAGTTTCATCGGTACCTGTCGACGCGCCAGCGTTGAAGCTTGAGGTCGATGCGGCATTGTTGTTCGTCTGATCGATCACGTTGATGTCGGAGTTATCAAAGCCCTGGGCGGTGAGAGCAGAGCGAACCTGGTTTGCTTTGGCGACGGTGTCATATAGCCCTACGACAGTTTTCATTGTTGGAACCTTTCTTAAGCAGCGCCGGGGAGAGCGCGTTTAACGTTGAGGTTGAGGCGAGCGGGTAACAAAAGACGTACCCGCGCCATACTAGGGCTGGACGAAAAGTTCTGTCCGACGGTTATCGGCTTTACCGGTTTCGGTTGCGTTAGTCGCGGCCGGATTTGCCGGGCCGAAGCCCTCACCTGTGAGCCGGGATTTGTCGATGCCCTGCGCTATCAAAAATTGCCCAACGGTCGCAGCGCGCTGTTGCGAGAGATCCTGGTTGTGAGGGTCATTTCCTGTCGCGTCGGTGTAGCCTTCAACCCGGAGATGAGCCTTGGGGTTCTGTTTCATGTAGTCAGCCGCGCGGGTAAGCGTAGCCTGGCCTTCCGGAGTCAGGGTGGCTTGATCCGTTGCGAAATGCACGGAGCCGAGGTCAGGCATGGAAGCGCCCGCCGCGGTTGCCGCAGGAGCGGTCGTGGCCTGATCCGCAGCACGATGATGCAGAAGGTACCAGGCAAGAAGCGCCAGGAGAAGGAGTAGGGGGAGAAGCCATGCCCACACGGGAATACCAGCGCGTTTGTGGTCTTCGTAAACTTTGACGTGATCTGTTGCCATCTTGGCGGTGCTCCGTGACAGTGCGGGTTGCTGGAATTTTAGGTGCGCGGGGTGGTATGGGCCTGAACTGGCTCTACGTCGACTTCGGTGTGACGGACGGTGTCATTCACAGTCTCGGTACGATCCGTCTCTTCGAGACCCACACGGACCTCTTCGACGACGCGGGCAGTTTTGCTGACAACGGGCACTTCAGCGGTTTCCGTGAGTTCGATTACCTGCCCCGCAGACACAATATCGGCCTCGTTGACCGCACGATCTACTGGACGACGGTCGATGACCACGTGCTCTTCGTGGAGGTTAACCGTCTCGGCCACGGGTTCCTCAACCACGCGCCGTAGAACCCGGACGCCGCCACGGTCCACTTCCCGTTTGCCAACGACGAGGTCTTCCTGGACTATCGGCACGACGGCTTCATCGCTCTCAGTGGCGGACAATGGCGCCGGAGTAGTTTGCAGGTCAGCTTCATCGATCTTGTCGGCCGAATACTTGCTGAAGATGCGCTCTATCTCATCACTGCGGCTCTCAGGCGCTTCAATGGAGAGAAGGATTCCACCTTTGTTCAGGCCGTCGCGCAGATGGGCGAGGTCCCGGTCAGGGATGCCAAGGCCATCAAGGGAGGAGATGGAATTATCTTGTTCACGGTTGGCGGAATCTCCGAGAATGGATATGGATCCTCGAGAAAAACCGGCATCTTCAAGTGCCTGCAGCGCGGAGCGACCGCGCCCGGCATCGTGGAACAGGCAAACGAAGCGTGTTGAATCTGTTACTTGCATGCGTCCTCCAGGGACGTGCGAAACGAGGCATACACCCTCATAGGCGCATGTATTCGTATCTATAGGTGGGATTTTGTTGCTAGTCTGCCGCCGTTTGCTGCGATCGTGAGAAGAACTGTAGTGCTCTACGGTTCAATACCTGCAAGCACCAGTCTGTGCAACAGGCATTAGGGTGCGGAAACGTGATGCGACGTTGCTCAGGTATTTCAAATTTCCGTAGTCCATCTTTCCGGGGTCGATCTCGGGAATGCGCTTCGCGACCTGATGGTTGCCCGCCGGTGGTATCCGAGTAGGTTCAAGTTGTATTGACGTTCTATTCACATGGGCGCAGGTTAGGGAAAAGCTCAGACCTGGAGGGGAACCTTGTTAGGAGAAAATTCACCGCTAATGAAGATGACACAACGCGATGATCAGCATGTAATGCCCTGGCACATTGCAGCTGGGAACGATGGCTTGCTGCGGGACGCCATTCTGGTAGCGACCATGGATGGTGAAGAGATGTTGACCATTTCACTGCATGTGGCAACTACGCCGGCTGGGATGGAAGTTCGTCGGGACGTTGCCTGAGGCCCTCCAGGTAAACCCATGCACTGTTTTGTGCATGAATTTATCCGGATGATGTTCACCGTTGGCCGGGGCTCAGTTTGCGAGCTTGAAATTAACGGTGATGGTGGTTTCGACGGCGGTAGGTTCGCCGTTGAGGAGGTAGGGCTTGTAGGTCCATTGCTTGACGGCATCGATTGCGGAGCCGGCCAATTCGCCAGGGCCGGAGACAACTGTCAGCGATTCGACGGTGCCCTCCTTCGAGATGATGGCGTGGAGGATGACGGTGCCTTCAATGCCGGCAGTTTTGGCCTCCGGTGGATACACCGGGTTGACCCTGTTGGTGACTTGACCGGCCATGACGCCGGCGGAGATGCGAACGGCGTTGGGATCTGCCGGTGCTGTTTGGGGAGCGGGGGTCTGCAGATTGGTGCGGAAGGCCCAGGCTGAGCCGCAGGCGGAAGCGGCGACCAAAGTGCAGGCGGTGAGCGCAGCGAAGCGGCGGGTGCGGCTGAGTTGCAGGGGTTTCTGGGTGAGGTGCATAAGTCTCCTTTCAAGAGCGTGGGTATCGAAGATGCCGATGGCGTGGGAGGTTGGAGCTGGCGTTGCCCCGAGCAGCAGCGCGGCCAGCCGGAGCAGGGAGCGGGCGTAAACTTGGCGGGTGTTGAGTGCGCCTGCGGCCATTTCGTCGCAGATCCACTCGCGGCTTTCGATCATGCGGGTACGGGTGGCGCGGAAGAGTGGATGGAAGGCGATGGGCAGGGTGAGGAGTTCGTAAAGGAGGTTGCGGGCGAAGTCGTCCCGCTGCATGTGGGCGCACTCGTGGGCGAGGACGGCGTGGAGCTCCGGTCTGCTGAGGGTGTTGAGGAGGTTGGGGGGGACAAGGACGAACTTGCGGCGCAGACCGAGGGTGAGTGGAGCTCCGATCAAGGAGGACTCGGCAAGGACCGCGTCCAGAATGCCGAAATGACGGACGGAGCGCGTCCAGGCCGCGAGGATCGCGGGATTGGCAGATAGGGGGAAGGCGGATCGGCGCAGGGCAAAGGTTTTGTGAATGCCCCACAGGAGCCTCAGGGCAAAATAGGCCACGCTAAGAACGTAGGCGAAAACAAGCGCAGCTTTCAGGGAAGATCCGAGGCTTTGGCCGAGAGTGTACCCGGGACCGAAGGTGAAGGTAACTGCCGAAGTCGCGCCCTGGTGACGCGGTAGGGTCAGGCGGAGGAGGGAGTCGAACCAGGGCCAGGAGTGAAGGCATAGGGCGGGGAAGAAGGCCTCGAACAAGAGGGTAACGACCCAGAGCCGGTGAACGACACGGGGGTTGTGACGACGAAGGGCGAGGGCGGCGAGGCACGCGCCGGCAAAGAAGAGGGGGACCTGCCAAAGGGAGTTGAGCAGGTAGGCGAGGAGAAGCGCGCGAAGGGAGATCATGCGTTGGGCTCCTCGGCCTCAGCGGCGGCTTCTGCAGCTTCGAGGCGGCGGGTAAGTGTGGCGAGCTTTTGTGCGTCGAGTTGGCGGGTTTTGATGAGGCTCATGACGAGTTCTTCGCTTGAGCCGCCGAACATGCGGTCCACGAGGTCGCGGACGGCGTGGCCCAGGGCGCGTTCCTCGGTGACGGCGGCGCGGTACAGGAAGGCGCGGCCCTGGAGCACGCGCTTGAGCTTCTTTTTGCGGGCAAGAATGTTAAGCATGGTCTGGACGGTGGTGTAGGCGAGCTCGGGGCGGAGCTGGGCCTGCACTTCGGCGACGGTACCGGGGCCGTGCTGCCAGATGACCTGCATGATGCGCAGTTCGAGGGGTGTGAAGGGGTTGCGCTCCGGGGAAGGCACGGTGATCTCCTAATAGATTAGGAGTATGCGCTCCGGCAAGCGGCATAGTCAACTAAGATTTTAGGACTCAAAGGAGGCTTGGCCCTGCGCTTCATGCAAGCGCGAGGCTTTACCAGGAGAGGGTGACTGCTTTTTGGGTCCAGCCAGTGCCTGGAGGCAGGGTGACGGTGAGGGTATCGGAGGTGAGTTGGCCGTCGGCGGTGTGGGCGATGCGGCTGGCGGGGGTGTTGCGGGTGACGTGGAGGTTGACGGCGGTGCCTGCGGGGGCTTCGAGGGTGAAGGATGTTTCGTGAGCGCTGGCGTGCTCGGCGAGGATGTGGGGTTGGGTGGTCTCTGCGCCTGGGGCAGGGAGCGGGGTGTCAGGCAAGGAGAGTTCGAGTGCGGGAAGGGGCACCTGGAGGCTGTGGGTGGCGACGGGGCTTGTCTTACAACTCTCCCAAGTGGGCTGAGCATGGCCAAGCGTGGCACTATGGTTTTCTCCACGCGATGTCGCGCGCTCCGGTCGAGCCGACTGGATCGCCGAAGGCGCCCGCCGTTCAGTCGGCAGGTCTCCGGCTGCAGCAGACTGATCGAGGACGGGTTCGGGAGTGGCCGAGGGCTCGGGGGCGTTGCGAAGACAGAGAGTGGTGGGGTTGGGACTGGTGGCGGTTATCTCGAGATGGGGGCCTTGGCGGCGGTAGGTGAGGGTGTAGAGGGCGGGGCCGATTTGGACGTTGTTGAGGGTGGCCTGGGGCCAGGTGGGGGGTAAGTGGGGGTGGAGGTAAAGAGTTCGACGGGGGGCGTCGGGTTCGAGGCCGAAGAGTTCGCGAAGCGTGGGTGTTATGGCCATGGCGGAGCTCCAGAGCTGGTGGGTGCTGGAACGGCCGAGGGGTTCGTAGAAGCGGCCGGAGAGGACTTCGGTGACGGCGCCGGGATCCTGGGGCCAAGTGAGATTGAGGTTCTGGCGGAGGGCTATGTAGCCGGCCAAGGGGCGGTCCGCGCGGTATTGCGCCATGGCGTTCCAGCCGGTGAAGAGGGGCCAGACGGATCCCTGGTGGTAGCTGATCGGGTCATAGAGGGGGTCGGTGTCGGCGAGGGAGCGGGTGCCCCAGTCGGTGGCGAAGCGGTGGCTGGACCAGGTGTCGAGGGTGGGGTTGGGGGCGGGGAGGCCGTCGGCGTGGAGCCAGAAGGCGACGGCAGGGTAGATGGTTTCTGTGGGGTCGTAGGTGGCGTCGGCGTTTTTGCTGAACGCGTAGAGACCGGTGGGGAGTTTGTAGGCGGCTACGGCGGCGTCGAGTTTGGTGGCGATGCTACCAGCCTGTGCAGCGAGAAGTGGATGGGAGGTCCACTCGGCGAGTTGGGCGAAGGCGCGGGTCGCGTCGCGGTCCAGGGCGGCGAGATAGAGCTCCTGATGGGGCATTTTGGGGGGCCAGCCTTCGACCCAGCCCGTGCCCTGGGAGTTGTCGTAGACGCCGTCGCCATCGGAGTCGTGGGTGCGTTCAAAGGTGTAGGCGGCCTGGATGGCTCCCCAGTTGGCGTTGAGGAATGCGGTATCGTTTGTGGCGCGGACATAGTCCTGGAGGGCAAGGAGGAAGAGGGGGTTGCTATCGGCGGCAGCGTACTCGTAGGGGAGTTTGTCCCAGGCCATATCGCCGGTGAGTTGAGCGGCGGTTTGGCTGAATTCATGGGGCATTTTGCCGTCGGCGCGCTGACGCTGAAGGAGAAAGGTGAAGGCGCGGCGGGCGAGGCTGGGGTCGCCGTAAAGGTCGACTGCGTCCATGGACCAGAGCGTGTCTCGGCCGAAGAACCAGCCGAAGCCGGGACGGGCGGAGTCGAAGGCGGGATACCAGCCGGCGACGAGACCGGTTTCAGCAGGATGTTCGTCATGGGCGGGGATGGTGGCCTGGGATTGTTCGATGGAGAGCTCGGCCCATTGGAGGGCGCGGTCGAGTTGGGGGTCGGGCGTGTGGGGAACGAGGCGATGGTCGAAGAAGTGGGCGTAGTAGGCGGCCGTGCGGGCGTAGATTTGCGGGAGATTTTGGGATGTGGTGAGGAGGCGTTGCGCGAGGAGGTCGTTGGCTTCGGCGGTGTTGATTTCGCCGGGGTGATTGACCTCGCAGAGGAGCGGGAACAGATGATTGGCGTCGCGGGTAGGGTCGAAATGGACGCGGAATTCGATGGGGAGGGTGTGGGGGTGTTCCTGGTAGGGGGAGATGGGGCCGGGGGTGGCTTGGGGCATGGCGATCATGCCGAAGAGGTGGGGGTTGTCGGTGCCGAGGGCGTAAGCGCCGCCCGAGCCGAGGGGACGCCAGCCCCAGCCGGGTTGGCCCCACTGGGGGGCGGGCCACATCTGGATGAGCGCGGGAGTGAGGGTGACGATGAGGGTGGCGGGGTGAATGGCGTGGATTTCGAAGAGGATCTGGCCGCCGAGGCCGGTGTTGGGGTCGTTGGGATTGTCGGGGTCGGCTGCGGGGACGAACATGTGCTGGCGGACGGTGATGGCGGCGTGGGCGTAGGTGAGGGTGGTGTGGTCGGGGGCGACTTCGAGGTCGGCGGCCAGGGGATTCAGGTCGATGGGGACGGGGTAGCCTTCGACCTCGGCGCGGAGGTGGAGGGCGGAGAAGAATTTGGTGGGGAGCTGCCAGAGTTCGACGGTGCCGTCCTGCATGCCGAGGATGGCGCCGCTGCGGCCGGTGACGGTGAAGGGATGGCTGGGGAGCGCGGTTTGGTGAATGGTGAGGGGGTTGGTTTGGGTGAAGGGGATGGTGGGGATGGGGTCGAAGGTTTGGGTTGCCGCGGGGAGAGTGGCGCTGAGGAGGACGGGTAGGGCGAGGGAGTGGAGACGCATAAGGGGGCCGTTGAAGTGTATGCGATCCGTGTAGAACAGTGGTTCTGTTCTCCATCCCTTTAGAAGCTTTGCTTGTTCCTGCCGAGGTGCTGGTTACGTAGAGGAAACTCCCCAGAAGGTGCAGCTTATGGCAAAGAGGCCCAGGTCCGGTTCGCGCGGAATCTCTGCAAATTTGCACTTAGCACCTGTCGCGCGTTGGCCTTTTCCGGTAACACATGAAACGCATCGATCAGCAGCGCCCCGAAATCCTCAAAAGCGATCCTGTCAGTTCGAAAGTGGGCCCTACGGATATCCTCCCGGATCGAATATCCTGCCCCTTGATAGACGTGCATATGGGGAAACGAAACGGGACTAAGCAGTGAGTCCGGATGCCAGTGAAACCCCAGGATCTGGCACCCATCTTCGTTTTCAAGCGCATAGTCATACAAGCGAGTGACCACTTTCCATTGGCCTGAAAGGGTGCCCACGACCTCGAACTGCTGCGAAAAGGTGAGATAGAGAACCTCTTGTGCCGAGGTAAGCAACTCAATTCCAGGGTCAGACAGAGTTGCATTGTGGAGGCGGCCAGGCTCGCTCCCGCTGGCTCTGAGTACGGTCTTGCCGAAGCAACTTATCGACTGCTGGAGGGGAGCCTTGTAAAGTTGAACGGCTTCAAAGGGCGTTCTGCCGGACACTTACAGACCGTACCATCGGAACGAGTACTGCAACACGCATCACGTTGTTTTCTTCACCATCTCTACCGAGGTAATCACCCGCGTCCCAGTGACGCAGGAACTCCGCACCGGATATTTTCAGGTAGCGTCGAGCAGTGGCATCAAAGAGTTTCTTGGCTTCTTCTTCAGAGAAGAAATCCGCATCGAGGAAGGTCTGCTCTTGTGAGGCTTTGAGAACAACCGGCATGATCTCTCCTCCTTTGTCAGCGTGTCACGGCGAAATCGGATGCAGGGTTTTGCAACCCCGACTGCGCATCCAGATTCCATCCTTTTACAGGTTTTCTTAACCGTTATCAAGTACATCTGCATCCGGCTCTTAAAGCCTAACAAGCTCTAGTCACTAGAGGCTACTGCACGGAAGGGTTGTGCCGAGCTGCATTAAAGCTGTATAGCAGGACAGGTTTCAGCAAAGGAAGAAGAACTCCGGCTGGCCTGGCTCTCCAGTTTCGAGCGGTAAGGCTACGCATACCCGCTGTCAGAATGGGTCATATCGCGCCCGGGCGACAGCGACGCCTACGAAGGAGTCGGCGCAGCCGTAGTAG
>CAXUDN010000004.1:63325-83022 GCA_964249715.1 uncultured Acidobacteriaceae bacterium | reverse complement strand
TATGGTGGGCACAGCAGGATTCGAACCTACGACTTCCACCGTGTGAAGGTGGCACTCTACCGCTGAGTTATGCGCCCTTAAGGGTAAAAGGCAGGATGATGCCTCAGCCCGGACTCTATAGTATCACTCGCGCCAGCCCTCACGGCTGGTAACCCTGGGTGAAAGTGGACTCTACAAGGCGCGCAATCGGCTCAACCCGTTACAATAACGGCCTGATGGAACGTCAGCCGACCGCCTCTGAAGTGCCGCCGCCGGACCTGGATCGAGAATCGGGTCAGGGCGCGCAACCTCCGGGCGAAACACGGGTTAACAACGATGTGGCAACGGCGGCGCTCCATCCCGGACTCTTTGGCGGCGATCACGCGGGCACCCACCCGGCACCGGTCGCCGACTTAACTCCGGAGGGGGCTCGCCGGCGCGCCGAGGCGATGGCGCGCGGTGCCTCCGATAGCCTCTCCGATGCCGAGGTCATGCTGGAACTGAAGTCGGGCAACATGGCCGCCTTCGACATCCTGCTACGCAAGTACCGGAAGCCGATCATCAACTTCATGTACCGCATGGTTCACAACCAGGCGGTCGCCGAAGAACTGGCCCAGGAGGTTTTCCTCCGGGTTTACCGGTCTCGCGAGACGTACCGTGCCGAGGCCCGATTCAGTACGTGGCTGTACCGAATCGCCACAAATCTGGGCGTCAACCATGCACGGGATAATCGGCATGAGCGGACCGCGCAAACGGTGCAACTGGATGAACCGGATCCGGAGACCGGGACCACCCCGGACCTGGCGGACGCAACGCCCACAGCCGAAGCCGAGATGCTTCGCCGTGAACGCATGAATGCCATCCGGCAGCACGTGATGGCGCTGCCGGAGCGGCAACGGACCGCTGTACTGATGCACAAATATGAGGGCCTGGATTACAAGAGCATCGGCGAGGTGCTGAAGCTGTCAGAGTCCGCCACCAAATCACTTCTCTTCCGCGCCTACCAAACGCTGCGGGACAAACTTAGGGACTTCGCGTAGCCATGGACCGCTCGATCTCAACCCGCATCCACACCGCGCGCTGTTCATCCAACCATGGGATGGCCAGCGGCTGGACCGGACGGTCCGCACCTATCAGGAGAGCCACCGCCAACAGGGGGCCAGTATGACCAATATCGATTGCAAGACCTGCCGCACCTATCTTCCCGACCTGCTCCTCGACGTAGAAGCGGCGCACCCGGATGCGTTGGTTCATCTGGAAAACTGTGCAGAATGCCGCACGGAAATGAACGAACTCCGCGCTACCTGGGCGCTCATGGACCAGTGGGTCGCACCCGAGCCCTCGCCTTTCTTCGATTCTCGGCTGCAGGCACGTTTACGCGAAGCACAGGCTGCCGCGCCGGAAGGTCTTTGGGAGCGCTTGGCAAGCTATTTGCAGTTCAGTACAGGCCGTGCTTTCCGCCCCGCGCTGGCTGGAGCGCTCGCTGTCGTCATTCTCCTGGGAGGAGGCACGGCGACGACGTTGCTCGTGAACCATGGACCGGTCCCCACGGCGTCTTCGCCGGCTGTCAATGATTTGAAGATCTATGACAACAACGCACAGGCTCTGCAGCAGATGGATCTGTTGGACGAACCCGCCGGGGACAACGGGGGACCGCCGCAAAGTTAGTGCCTGCGGCGTACCCTCGGCTTCGGTATCATGTTTCTTCCAGGCACTGGACTGACTGGACTAATGGAGATCGGCTGCATCTGGGAAGCCAGACGTGCAGCCCAGAAAGAACGATGAAAGACCAATCTCCAACCCGACGGCGGTCCTCAGGGTCAGTCCGCGCAGCTGCAGTGTGGCTGGCGGCGAGTGTCCTTGCGCCTCTGGGTTGGGGTGCTCGGGTGAGGCCGCAGTACACGCAAGCGCCTGCACCCATTGAACGCCGGTCACCCCAGCCGCGCCCCGGCGGCGCAAACGGGGCCAATGGAAGTAACCAGGCCCAGCGCAAGGGGCTACCCCGTGGCGAGCATCTGGCCGAGTGGATGAATCAGCATCGCGACCTCACCCCCCAGCAGCAGCAGCAGGCGTTAGACCGGGAACCTGGCTTCCGGGAGCTGCCACAGGGAACACAGCAACGGATGCGGGACCGTCTGGCTCAGCTCGATGCCATGAACCCCGAGCAGCGGCAACGCGTGCTCGCACGCAACGAAGCACTGGAGCGCCTGACTCCGGATCAACGCTCCGAGTTCCGGGGCGCCATGCAGCAACTCGGCAATCTTCCCACGGAACAACGCCGGCCTGTTGCTCAGACCTTCCACGCCCTGCGCGAGCTTCCTCCTGAGCAACGTGTCTCGGCTTTCGCTACAGGCCGCTACGGCCCACCGCTCAGCGACACCCAGCGTGCCGTGCTGTTCAACCTGCTTCGGGTGGAACCGCTGATGCCCCCGGCGGCCAATGCCCCGGTCGCTCGCTAGCGTCAGTTTTTCAACAGATTCTTCGCCAGGAATAAAACGTTCGCCGGACGCTCCGCCAAGCGCCGCATGAAGTAGGGATACCATTCCGTTCCAAACGGCACGTACACCCGCATCCCGAAGCCCTCCGCAACCAGCTTGCGTTGCAGATCGCGCCGAACGCCATACAACATCTGGAACTCAAACGCCTTCGGGTCCAGCGAGTGCTCCCGCGCAAATGCCCGCATTTGATCGATGATGGCCTCATCATGCGTGGCGATCCCGCAGAAGACGCCACTGGCCGCCATACGCTTCATCAGCGTGACGTAGTTGGTGTCCACATCCGCTTTATTCGGGAAGGCAAGATGCGGCGGCTCCTTGTAAGCGCCCTTGCAGAGCCGAATGCGAATGCCTTGCCCCAGCAGTCGCTCCGTATCGTCCGCCGTGCGGAAGAGATAAGCCTGCAGCACGCTTCCAACCCGTCCAGGGAAGCGCATATGCAGCCGCTCCGTCATCTGCAACGTGGCTTCGGTGTAATCCGAACCTTCCATATCGATCCGAACAAAGCTATCGATCGCCGCAGCGTGCTCCACAAGCTCGCCGACAATGCGCTCAGCCAGTTGCGGTCCAGCCCCATGGCCGCCGATATCCATGCCCATCGCCGTGAGCTTCACACTCACATTGGCGCGCAGCTTGCGCTCCGCGATCCGGTCCAGCAGCCGGTGGTATACAGCCGCGCTTTCCTCCGCTTGCGACACCTGCAGGACACTCTCGCCTAGCGAATCGAGTGACGCCTCAATCCCCTCAGCATTCAGCTGTTTCACGACTCCAATGGCTTCATCGACAGTCATGCCCGCCACAAAACGGCGTGACAATCTCTGGCCCAGGGAGTTCTGCTCCGAGAACGCGCGCAAGTGGCGATTGGCCGAGAGAGAAATGAAAACCGAACGAAGCATGCCAGCAGGCTCATTGTCGCATGCATCGTTTGCCCGCGTGAAAGCCTGGAGTATTCCTCACGCTAACCCAGGATGGAAGCCAACAGCGCCATCCGGACATAAAGCCCATTCCGTGCCTGGCGAAAATAAGCTGCACGCGGGTCTACATCGACCTCCGGCGCAATTTCGTGCAGCCGCGGCAGGGCATGCATGATGACCGCGCCGCTTCCAAGCCGTTCCGCGGTCTTCAGGTTCAGCACATAGGCATCCTTCACCGCCTCGTACTCAGCCTCTGACGCAAAACGCTCCCCCTGTACGCGCGTTACATACACCACGTCCGCGCCCCCCACGGCGTCGTCGAGCAGGGAAGCCTCCTCGATCTGCACGCCCTTGCCAGCCAGGTCGCTCGTAAGCGCCTCCGGAAGCCGCAACGACGGCGGCGAAACCAACGCTAGGCGCAGACCGGCAAACTGCGCCAGCAGCGGCAGCAGCGAATGGATCGTGCGGCCATAGAGCAGATCCCCCACCAGCACCACGCGAAGATGGTCCAGTCGGCCCAACTCGCGCTGGATCGTATAGGTATCCGCAAGCGCCTGCGTCGGATGCTCGCCCGCGCCATCCCCCGCATTGATCACCGGCACAGGCGACACTGCCGCTGCCGCTGCCGCCGTTCCTTCTTCGAAGTGGCGAATGACGATCGCATCCGCATACCCGCTCACCACCCGTACCGTGTCGGCAATCGTCTCGCCCTTCACCGCTGACGAGCTATCCCGCGCATTTTCGACCGACAACACACTCCCACCCAGCTTCTGCATTGCGGCTTCGAAGCTGAGCCGCGTTCGCGTGCTCGGCTCATAGAACAGGGTTGCCAGAATGCGGCCCTGCAGCGAAGGCTCCAGCGTTCGCGAGCGATCCCGCCGTTGCATTTCGTCGGCCAGATCGAAGAGCCGGAACAGGGTCTCAGAAGAAAGCTGCGATGCACTGACCAGATGCCGTAATTCGAACATAGACCCTATCTTCTCAACCCTCGGCGTTGAAAACCCTGCCCCGCAGAATCGTATACCGCACGCTGCCCGGAAACTTCACACCCTCGAAGGGCGACCACCCACACTTGGTCCTCACGCTCTCCCGCGTAACGTCATAGGGCTTCTCCGGATCGATCACCGTGAAGGAGCCCACGTAAGCCGGCAGGATACAGCCAAAGCCCTGCCCTAGTTCAGCCGGTAAAAACTCACGCACAAACCGCCCAGGGTTATACGCGCAAACCCGCGCAATCTCCCCCGCTGTAAACCCATGCTCCTGCATCAGCCAGGTCGCAAAGGCACCGTAGGTGTCCAGCAAAGGCACGCCACTTGCGCCCACGGCCTTCTCCTCCAGCGTATGCGGTGCATGGTCGGTTGCAATGTAGTCGATCACCCCGGAACGCAATGCCTCGATCAAGGCCAAACGATCCTCACGCGTCCGCAGTGGAGGATTCATCTGCAGCAGCATCCGGTTGCCCTCCGTCAGCATGGACGTGTCGAAGAACAGATGGTGCGGGGTTACCTCACACGTCACCCGGACTCCGCGCTTCTTGGCCGCGACAATCTGCTGCAGACCCTCACCGGTGGAGTAATGACAGAGCTTCCCCCTAAGCTCATAGCGCTCGATCAACTCCAACGCAAACTTTGTAGCTGTGACCTCCGCCCGCGCCGGCCGCCGCAGCTCATGCAGCGGCTCACCCTTCGAAGCTTCGAGAATTTCGGGGTCCTCGCAATGAAAGCTGACATTGCAACCCCTGTACTGTGCAATGACCTCTTCCAGCTCCGCCTGCGACCGAAAGAACAGATCCCCCACACTCGGTCCCATGTACACCTTGTACGGCACATGCCGCGCCAGCGGCCGCGTCCCCGGGCCGATCCCAGCGTACAGCGTCACATGCACCGCGCTCGCCCCGGCCAAAGCCTCCTTCGCCGCATAGCGCGTATCCTCGACCGGTGCCACGGGGTTGTTCGGCATGTCGACCACCTGCACCACACCCCCATGCACCGCCGCAGCCGAAGCCGAAGCAAAATCTTCCTTATAGGTCTGCTCCCCGCTGACGTCCTCGCGCGCATGAATGTGAACGTCCCCAAAGCCAGGGAAGATCAGGCACCCGCGACAATCCACGTCGCTCCGCCCCGCAACCGGCCCCACCGCGGCGATCAATCCCGAAGAAAGATCAACCTCAACCGAGCCCCCAAACACCCGGTCATGGTTCACCAGCGTGCCTTCCAGCCGCAGCCGCTCACCGCCCACCATGAACCCGCTCTCGCGCGGCATGAAGGGCATCCCGCGTCTTCCGCGCTTCCGCAGACGGATCGGCCGCATACAAAATCGCCCGCGAACTGCTCACCACCAGACCCTTTCCGTCCGACCGCAAACCGGCCCGCACCGTAGCTTCCACGTCGCCTCCCTGCGCTCCGATGCCAGGCACCAGAAGTGTCATCTCCGGCGCAATCGCGCGCACACGCCGCATCTCCTCAGGCCACGTCGCCCCCACCACCAGCATGCAATTCCCACGCGCATTCCAATCCTTACTCACCCGAGCGGCCACGGTCTCCCACATCGGCCGGCCCTCGGACACAAGATCCTGCAACTCCCCCGCACCAGGGTTCGACGTTCGGCATAGGACGATCGAAGCCTTATCCTCCCGCTCCAAAAAAGGCCCCAACGCCTCAGCGCCCAGGTAGGGATGCAGCGTGATCGCATCTGCCCCGAGTTCGTCGAACACGGCCTTTACGTAGCCACCGTTCGTCGACCCGATATCGCCCCGCTTCGCGTCGCAGATCAAAAACATATCCGGATGCTTCTCGCGAAGATATCTAAACACCATCTCCAGTTCCGCCCACCCCTGCGCCCCACTGGCCTCAAAAAAAGCCGTATTCGGTTTAAACGCACACGCAAACTCCGCCGTAGCGTCGATCACCTCACGGCAGAATTCAAACAGCGGATGCGCCTCACGCCGGAACCGCTCCGGCAATCGCGCCATCTCCGGATCCAGCCCCACACAGAGCAGGGAACCGCTCGCGTCCATCCGGTTTTCCAGTTTGCGTAGCGCCTGCGAGACAACACGTATCACTGGGGCTTCCAATCAAAAGGCTCCCGAAACCATCCCCGAATTGCCTCAACTTGCTCGCCCTGCAAGAACCCGCGCTCCGCTGCCACATCCAACACGGTCTCGAAAGCCGTCAGCGTGTGCAGCCGCACCCCGGCCTCCGCGAAAGCAATCCCAGCCTGCGGGAACCCATAACTGATGATCGCCAGGCAGTCCGTCACCGTCGCTCCGGCATCCCGCAATGCCTGCACTCCCGACAAACTACTCCCCCCGGTCGTCACCAGATCCTCAATCAGCAACACCCGCTTTTCCGCAACGTCCCCACCCTCAATCCGCGCCTTCTTTCCGTGCTCCTTTGCCTGCTTGCGAATGAAAACAGAGGGCTTCTCCATGGCATACCCGAGCGCCGCACTGTGCGGTATGCCCGCCGCCTCAATCCCCCCGATCACATCGAAGGCGATGCCCGCGCGAGAAAGCAGCGCAGCAAACCCCCCGATCACCTTCTTCCACTCCGCCGGCCAGAATGGAAACGTACGGTTGTCGCAATACACCGGCGACACGATTCCCGACTTGAACGTGACAGGATCAGCCAACCGGAAACCCACCCCACCGATCGTCAACAGCGCCTCGGCAATTGCCTCTGCCTCACCCGGCATGGGCAGTCTCCAGCAACTCAGCCCTCACCTGCGACTTGATCTCCTCCGCCAGCCCGGGATTCCACATTGCCCCGGTCGCCGACATCACCGCATCTGCCCCCGCTGCACGGTACGCCCGGTAATCCGCCGCCGAACTCACCCCACCCACACCCACCACCGCGAATCCTAGTCCGATCTCGCCCCGCAACCGGACCAGGCGCTCCACCATACCCAATCCAGCCCATCGAATCCCATTCCCACAAACACCACTCCGCAGTCGTCCCTCACCCGGCAATGCCTGCTCCCCCTGCGCATCCACTATCTCCGCCGGTATCGTATTGATCGCCGCCAAACCATCCACAACAGGCCCGATGCCCGCCAGCAACTTCCGCAGCGGTTCGTCCTCTGCAAAGTAAGCGATCTTGGCGATCAGCTTCACCGCGCCCAACTCTGCTTTGATCGCTTCCACCACCGCCGTCGCCCGCTCGGGGTCGAAACACAGCAGATGCGCCGTCCCCTCGTTCGGACAGCTCAAATTTACCTCCGTCATCCGTACCCCCGTCTCACGGATCAACCGAGCCCCCAGCGCAAAGTCCTCGATGTACGCCGAAACGCCACCCCGCTCTGGCTGCGTCCCCTGAAAACTCCCAATCACGACCTGTCCCGGCCCAGCCGCAGCCACGGCATCCGCCAAATCCGGCTGCCAAACCTCCGGATCCATGGAAGGCACCCCAAACGAATTTGTAATCGATAAGGCGTCCGCGCTGTAGTCCCCGTGCCCGCGCAGCTGGTTTGTCGTCGGATGCAGATCCCCCTGCGCGTCCACTGCCAGCACATTCGGCCATGCATGGCTGGCCCAACGCCGGGTCCGCACTGTCTTATAGACCGGCAGATCAAACCCGAACCGCAGCGCCGACTTCACAAAGCGCCCGTTGAGCAAAGGCCCTGCAGGAATCCCAAACGGCAACCTTACTGGCTGTCCCAGAAAGTATTCTCCTGGCGATTTCACAGTTTCGTCGGAGACCCCGTCCGCACCTGCGAACGCGCCAAATGGGCCACGTTCATAATTCTCTTCATAGCTCAACTCGGGATCATAGAAAGCCGTCGGTTTCACCCCACCCAGCCCGTCGCCATTGCTCCCTAAGCGCATCGCCGTAAGCCGCCCTCCTCGATTGTACAGACCCCGCCCTACGCCATGCTTATGGCTTCTTTACGTTCTTTCGACGGATTTCTACGTCTCGACGGTCAATCATGGACAAGGTGCAGCGAAGTTGGGGAACCTTAACTCCCAGCAAACCCGTCCAATAAAAGGATCACCCGCCTGAAAGCCTTGACGGCCTCATGCTTAACTGGAACAGTGGAGTCTCTTCGCGTGTTTAGACTGTACGGGGCGCCGGGCAAGACCGGCTCCCGAGGCAAGATTGCTGTACTCGCCGCCCTCGCCTTGGCGAGCACCTTGGCCCTCGCAGGGTGCCACCCCAAGGACTCTCCCAATCGCGAGGCCGCTGAAGCACCACCCACCACCCCAGCGGTCATCCCCGTCGGCCAGGCCTCGCAGGTCCAGGTGCAAAATCCCCAGCAGTTCACCCTGGTCGCTGCGGCCGAACGCTCCACCTTCGCCACCCTCAACGTCACCGGCCAGGTACAGCCCGACCCCGCCCACGAGGTCCCTGTCCTTTCCCTCGCCAACGGTCGCGTGACCGCCCTCCATGCCGATATCGGCGACGTTGTCCACAAAGGCCAGCTCATTCTGGACGTCCAATCGCCCGATGTCGCCACGGCCTTCAGTACCTACCTCAAGGCCGTTGCCGACGAGCAACTTGCCAACACCACCCTGACCCGCGACAAGCTCCTCTATGACAAGGGCGCCATCGCCCAATCGCAGTTACAGGTCGCCGAGAACGGAGAAGCCGACGCCCAGGCTGACCTGAAGGCTGCCAATCAGCAACTCGCCATCCTGGGTGTTAATAAGAACAACCCAAGCGACACCGTTCATGTCTACGCCCCCATCTCCGGCGTAGTCATTTCGTTGAACACCACTGCCGCAGGCGCAGCCGGCCTCACCGCCACAGGCCCCAACGGCTCCCTGGTCATCGCGGACCTCTCCCACGTCTGGGTCGTCTGCGACGTCTACGAAAACGATCTCGCCCAGGTCCATCTGGGCGAGGAAGCCGACATTAAGCTGAACGCTTTTGAGGGCCAAACAGTTCAGGGAAGAATCTCTGACATTGGCGCCATTTTGGACCCCAGCCTGCGTACCGCCAAGGTCCGCATCCAGGTGCCCAACCCAGGCAACCGCCTCCGCATCGGCCTGTTCGCCACCGCTACCTTCCACGGCCTTAAACCTCAAACGGCGGTCGTCATTCCTGCAGACGCCATCCTTCATCTTCACGATCAGAGCTGGGTCTTTGTTCCTGCTGGAGCTAACGGCACGTTCCGCCGCATCCCCGTGCATACCGGGGACAGCGTTGCCGGAAATGGGGTCGTCGTGACCAGCGGCCTGTCCGCAGGCCAGCAGGTCGCCGCGCAGGCTCTCGAACTCCAAGAAGCGACGGAGCAGTAGGGAACCGGCATGATCCGAAAGCTAGTCGACTTTGCTCTGGATAATCGCTTCATCATTCTCACTGTGGGCATTCTGCTCTTCGGTTGGGGCATCATTTCGTTCCATAACCTCCCCGTTGAGGCCTACCCGGACGTCGCCAACAACTACGTCACCGTCATCGTGCAGTGGCCCGGCCGCTCCGCCGAAGAGCTCGAACAGCAGGTTACCGTCCCGCTTGAAAATGCGGTAGCCGGCATCCCGCACACCTCGTCGCTGCGCTCCTTCACCCTCGCCGGCATTACCGCCATCAAGCTCACCTTTGACGACGAAAGCATCAACGATTGGAACCGCGAAAAAGTTTTCGAGCGCATTTCGCAGATCACGCTTCCCAATAACCTGCAGCCACAGATCGGCACCGATTGGAGCCCCGTCGGTCAGATCTACTGGTACACCCTCGAAAGCACCAATCCCAGCTACGACGCGATGGCGCTGAAATCCATCGAAGACTGGACCCTCGAGAAGGAATTCAAAACCGTTCCTGGCGTCGTCGACGTCGCCAGCTTCGGCGGTCCCACCCGCGAGTACCAGGTGATCCTCGACCCCGCAAAACTCATTGCGTACGGACTCAACATCGCCGCGGTCAAAACCGCCCTCGCCGCCAATAACGTCGACGCTGGCGGCTCCTTTATCGAGCAGGGTGCGCAACAGATCAACGTCCGCGAAGTCGGCCTCTACAAAACCACCGACGACATCGCCAAAGTCCCCCTTAAAGCCCAGAATGGCACCGCCATCACCGTCGCCGACGTCGCCGCCGTCATCCAGGCTCCCAAAATCCGTCTCGGCCAGATCGGCAAAACCTATCGCATCAAAGGCGGAAAACTCGCCGACATTTCAGATACCGTTGAAGGCGTCCTCCTCCTTCACAAAGGCGACAACTCCGACACCACCCTCGAAGGCATCCACGCCAAGGTCGAAGACCTGAACGACCATGTCCTTCCCCCGGGCGTAAAGGTCGTCCCTTTCCTCGACCGCTCCGACCTTCTGCACCTCACCACGCACACCGTCCTCCACAATCTCACCGAGGGCATTGTCCTCGTCGTCATCATCCTTTTTCTCTTTCTCGGCAACATCCGTGGCGCCTTCATCGTCGCCCTTACCATTCCCTTCGCCCTCCTTTTTGCCTCCATTTGCCTCGATCTCCGCAACATTCCCGCCAACCTGCTCTCGCTCGGCGCGCTCGACTTCGGCATGGTCGTCGACGGGGCGGTGGTCATGGTCGAAAACATCGTTCGACACCTCAGCCACAACCGCAATAAAGACATCACCGTCCTCGATCAAATTCGGGAAGCCGCGCACGAGGTCCAGCGCCCCGTCTTCTTCGCCATCGGCATCATTATCACCGCCTACCTGCCGATTTTTACCCTGCAAGCCGTGGAAGGACGCCTATTCAAGCCCATGGCTTGGACCGTGGCCTTTGCGCTCCTGGGCGCCTTGATCTTCTCCATGCTGGTCGCCCCCACCCTCGCCAGCTTCTTCTTTCGCAACGGCACCAGCGAGTGGGCCAACCCCTTACTGGTCTGGGTCACCGCCCGCTATCGCCGCCTCGTTGTCTGGCACATCCAGCGTCCCCGCATGACCGCTGGCGGCGCGATCGGCGCGCTCTTCATCAGCGCCTTCCTCATCTATTCCGGCGTTATCGGCTCAGAGTTCCTACCCCATCTCGACGAAGGCGCTATCTGGGCACGCGGAACCCTCGCCCCCTCCGTCGGTCCCACCGCCTCCATTGATGTCACAAACCGCGCCCGCGTCATCATCGCCGCTTTTCCCGAGGTCACCGAGGTCGTCAGCCAGACCGGCCGCCCCGACGACGGCTCCGACACCACCGGCTTCTTCAACACCGAATACTATGTCGGCCTGAAGCCGAAAGAAGAGTGGCGTCCCGTCTTTCGCCGCGACAAGGAAGAACTCATCGGCGCCATCAACCGCCAATTAACCCAAATTCCCGGCGTCCTCTGGAACTTCTCCCAACCCATCTCCGATAACGTCGAAGAAGCGGTCTCCGGCGTGAAAGGCGAGCTTGCCGTGAAGCTCTACGGCACCGACCTCAAGACCCTCGAAGAAACAGCCGACCAGATCGTTGGCGTCATGTCCAAGGTCCCCGGCGTCGCTGACCTTGGCCTATTCCGCGTTATAGGCCAACCTAACCTCAATTACACCGTCGACCGTCAGGCGGCAGCGCGCTTCGGCATCAACGTAGCCGATGTCCAGGACGCGATCGAAACCGCGGTCGGCGGCAACGCTGTTACGCAGGTTCTCGACGGCGAAGCCCGCTACGATGTCACCACCCGCTACGCCGCAAATTATCGCTCCGACCCCCAGGCGATTGGTGACATCCGCATCGTCTCCCCCTCTGGTGAGCGCGTCTCCCTCGCCCAGATCACCAAAGTCGACACCACCGATGGTGCCGAAGAGATCTACCGTGAGGGCGGTACCCGCTACGTCGCCATCAAGTACTCCGTCCGCAACCGCGATCTCGGCTCCACCGTCGAAGAAGCAATCAGCAAGGTGAACAGCCAGGTCAAACTACCACTCGGCTATCACCTCGACTGGGCTGGGGAATACGAAAGCCAGAAGCGGTCCTCCCGCCGCCTCCTCATCGTTCTTCCCATCACGATCATGATGATTTTCATCATTCTCTACAGCATGTTCCATTCCGCGAAGTGGGCCACGCTCATCCTCGCCAACGTCGCCATGGCTCCCATCGGCGGCTTGATGGCGCTTCTCCTCACCCACACACACTTCTCGGTCTCCTCCGGCGTCGGCTTCCTGGCGCTGTTCGGCGTCTCTGTCCAGACCGGCATCATCATGCTCGAGTACATGAACCAGCTCCGCGTCAACGGCCACTCCGTTCTGGAAGCAGCCGTTGAAGGCGCCGTCCTGCGCCTTCGCCCCATCCTCATGACCATGCTCGTCGCCATGCTCGGCCTTCTGCCCGCCGCGCTGTCCCACGGCATCGGCTCAGATTCGCAGCGCCCCTTTGCGATCGTCATCGTCGGCGGACTGATGGGCGCTCTCATCATCAATATCTTCCTGCTGCCCACCCTCTACGTTTGGGTAGCCCGCCCAACCGACGTTCTGCCCCAACCGGATGCGGGGTTTGAAGCATGAGATTGCGCACCTTCCTTCTCGCCCTGACCTTTGCCCTGGCGACGCCTGCTCCCCTTGCGCGGGCGCACGCACAAGCCGGCGGGGGCGGCGCCGGCGGTGGTGGCGGCGCGGCAGGCGCAGGAGCCTCCGGTGCTGCCAGTGGCCAAGGCGCTTCCGGCTCCGCACCCGGCAACGCCGGCGCCCACGGCGCAGCCCCAGGCGCGGGAGCCGGACCCCAGGCCGGCACACCCAACGGACCGCAGGCCTATGCCTCCTCCGCTTCGCCTGGTATCGACCCCCGCAAACCACCCCCGGCCAAACCCGGCGCTCTCACGCTGCAGCAGGTCGTCGACCGCGCTCGCCTGCATAACCCCACGCTGCTCGCCGCGGAAACCAACCTGCGCAGCGTCCGCGCCCAGGAGATGCAGGCCGCCGTCCGCGCCAATCCCTACTTCGGCGTCACCGGCACGGAAGTCACCGCCACGGCCGATGGCGTGAACAATCCGTACGCCTACTCCGCGCAGATCTCTCGTCTCTTTGAGCGTGGCAGTAAGCGCACATACCGCATCGAAGACGCTCGTGCCACCACCGCCCAAACCGCCGCCCAACTCGCCGATACCACCCGGCAAACTATCCTGCAGGTGAAGACGGCCTTCACCCACATGATCTTTGCGAAACAATCCTTCGACCTCGCCAGCGCGCAACTCGCGGATTTCAAGCATGAGGTCGAAATTGCGAATGACCGCTATAAGGCCGGCGATCTCGGCAAGCTCGATTTCGAGCGCCTCGACCTCCAACTGGGTTCGTTCGAATCTGATTTCTCAAACGACCAGGTCGCCCTGCAGCAGGCTTCCGATCAACTGCAAACCCTTATGGGCGTCCCCGACCCTTCGCCCAATTTCGACGTCGCTGGTGACATCGTTCCTCCCGGGATCACTCAAACCCGCGAGCAACTCATCCAGCAGGCCCTCGCCGCCCGCCCTGATCTCGCCGCCGCGCAGTCCGGAGTCACCGCCGCGCAAGCCGCTTACCGCCTCGCGGTCTCCAACGGTACGGCCGATCCAACGCTGGAACTGGAGTACGATCGCACCCCGGAAGGCGCTAACTACAACCCCAACTCTTTCGGTTTCAACTTCAATATTCCCCTGCGCATCTTTGACAGAAACCAGGGCAACAAAGAGACAGCTCGCCTGACCATCGACTCCGCGCAGTTTACGGCACAAGCCACCCGCAACCAGGTCTCCTCCGATGTCGACCAGGCCTGGGTCGCCTATGTCCAGGCGAAAATTCTCTCCGACCGCTACGGCAATCATTACCTCGACGAATCTGCCGACGTTCTCTCCATTGCCCGCTTTGCCTTTGACCACGGCGGCCTGGCTCTCATCGACTACCTGGACAGCCTCCGCGACGCCCGCACCTCCACCTCCGACGCCCTCAACGCCTATCAGCAAACCTGGATTGCGATCCACCAACTCTCGGAATCCAGCGCCACCGAACTCGTGCCTTGAGGTCGCAGGGGATTACGATCCAAGCGTCATAGACAGCCCGCCGCAACAAGATCCCTCTTCATCCCTTCCCAACTCCGGTCCGTGCTCTGTTCCGGCGTGCCACCCTTCCAGTGTGTTTCCAGGTTGGTCGCGTTGCTGTATCCGATGCCCTTGAGCGCACGGAACTGCGCTGTCCAGTCGATGATGCCTACGTCGACAGGCGACCATTCCACTTTGCCCGCACTATCCTTCACCGCATTCTTCACATGGCAGTGATGAATGCGCTCTTTCGGCAGGGCATTCCATCCATCCGGAAACGCGTCGAACTCACCCCGCATCACGGCGTTCCCAGGATCCCAGTTCAATGCAAGATGGGGTGAAGGAACGCCCGCAAGGGTGGCTGCCGCTTCCCGTCCGGTCGCCGTGTTGCAGGCGAACTCATTCTCAAGCACTAGGAGGATGCCTTGCTTGCCTGCGTACTCAGCAGACTGCCGCAGTTTGTCGTTAATGGCCGCGCGATAGGGCTTCACGTCCTCAAGACGCCAGAAATCAAAGCAGCGCACCTTGTCTGTTTTGAATTGCTTGGCTAGCTCAATGGAACGGCGCAGAACGTCGTCCTGCTGCGCAAACGTGGTCTCCGCCGCCCCATGCAGGTCTTCCTTAGAGCCGTAGGGTGAGGGCGGTGCGCCGGGAAAGTTCACCTTGTAGAGTGGGCTCGCGATGTCCGTGACGATGAGGCCGTACTTACTGAGAAGCTTCTGCGCCTGGGCAATCTGATCACTGGAGCTGTCCTGCAGGTTCTTCCCCCAAAGCGCACGCAACTCAACGTACTGCAGACCGTATTGCTTGCTGATGACGTAGCAGGCATGGTCAAAGTCCTGCGAGATCTCATCAGAGATAACGCCAACTTTGAAGCGGGATCCTGCGGCGTGCGCGCGCCGCGCCCAGGTCATCGAAACCGTTGTGGCTGCGGCTCCACCGACAAACTTGCGACGGGAAATGAAATCCAAGAAAAATGCTCCTTACCTAAAGGCCTGAGTGCCGCATACAGACTACTCCGACGCAAAGCGCCCGGGCTCAACCGTGGATTCTGCCCTTGGATTGGACCGCCGAATCCGTACCGATCGCAACTCAAGTCAGGCTTCCAACCCTGCCGCTGGACCGCCACAGGAGCCTTTCCCGTCGACCCTGCCGGCCGTTTCCCGGTAAAATTGTCAACGATGACCGAATCGACCTCCACAGCCGTCGCCGAGCCCCCGACACCCGCCCCCCAGGCCGCCTCCAAGCCGCACGCGACCAAGTACACCCGCAACCAGCCCTACCTCTCCCGCGTCCTCACCAACGCCCGCCTCACCGGCCCCGAGAGCGAAAAGGAAACCATTCACATTGAGCTAGACCTCGAGCCCGGCATGACCTACACCCCCGGCGACGCGGTCGGTATCATCCCCACCAACCGCGAAGCCCAGGTCGACGATGTTCTCGAAGCGCTCGGCTTCACCGGTACCGAGCGCGTTCTTGACCACTATAAAAACGAGATTGACCTCCACAACGCCCTCACCAGGCATCTCGGCATCGGCAAGCTCGCCCGCGGCAGCGTCAACCAGTACATCAAGCTTTTCGGCGAAAATGTCCCGCAGGGCCTCAAAGCCTTTCAGGGCCAGGAAAACAAGGCCGCCGCTGAGGAGTACGTCTGGGGAAGGGAATTCGTCGACCTCGTTCGTGAGTTCCCCGGCGCTGTCACGGAGCCGCAGCAGCTCTTCAACGTCCTCCAGCGCCTTACCCCGCGCATGTACTCCATTGCCAGCTCGCAGGCCGCACACCCGGACCAGGTGCATACCACCGTCCGCGTCATCAAGTACCACGCCCACGGCCTTGACCGTCAGGGCGTCGCCTCCGGCCACATGGGCGAGCGCGCCCCCGTCGGCAGCACACTGCCCATCTTCCTCCACGAAAACAACGCCTTCCGGCTTCCCGAAAATCCCGACGCTCCCGTCATCATGATCGGTCCTGGCACCGGCATCGCTCCATTCCGTGCCTTTCTGGAAGAGAGCCAGGCCCGAGGCGAAAGAGGCCCCATGTGGCTCTTTTTTGGCGAGCAACGCCGTGTCTCCGACTTCCTCTACGAGCAGCAGTTTCAAGCCATGCTCGCCGACGGCACCCTCGCCAGGCTGCATACCGCCTTCTCCCGCGACACCGGCAAGAAAGTCTACGTGCAGGACCGCATGCAGGAAAACGCCGCCGATCTTTACGACTGGCTCGAGCAAGGCGCCTCCTTTTACGTCTGCGGCGACGCCAGCCGCATGGCGAAAGACGTCGAAACCGCCCTCCTCGATGTCATCGCCAGAGGCTCCAATCGCACCCTCGAGCACGCTGCGGAATACCTCGGCGCCATGAAAAAGGCAAAGCGCTACCAGCGCGACGTCTATTAACCCGCGGATCGCGAAAGCTGCCGGAAGGATCTCCCGGCGACTTGCCGCGTTCCTGGACAACGTCGCAATGCCTGGGTTCGGAAGCCTGATCCTTAGAAGCCTGGAGTTACCCCCAGATACCTCCCGTGAACACGCTAACTACCAACCTACAAGTCGCCATATCCCCCAAACCGGCACTTCCCAAAAAACGTATATTGTGGCAGACTAAGAAGATAGCGTCACGAAGCTAGGCCGCTCTTGCGCGGTTAGGCTATGTGCGCACACACCTAGTTCCCAGAAAGGACGCGCATGGCGAAAGCGATTTGGAATGGACAGGTCCTTGCAGAGAGTGATGATGTTGAAACAGTGGAGGGAAATATCTATTTCCCCGAAAAGAGCGTAAACCGGGCCTATCTTCGCCCCAGCTCGACCAGCTCTACCTGCCCATGGAAGGGCTTGGCCCGCTACTACACCGTATTTGTGGATGGCCAGGAAAACCAGGACGCAGCCTGGTACTACCCCGCTCCCAAACCCGCCGCGCGCGGTGTCAAGCACAAGGTCGCCTTCTGGCGCGGAGTTGAAGTCACCTCCTAGAGTCCGCAATCCGGGCCCGAATCGCTCCCACATCGGGGGCGATTTCTTCTTGCGCCCAAACACCGACCCCATCCCTAGCTTCCACTCTTACTCTTCACTTCATCCTTCCGCATCGGCATCGCGTCGATCGCCTCCTCGAGCTTTTGCATGGATAACGGCTTCGAGGACCGCAACTTGGCCCCGCCATCCTTGCCGATCAGGATTGCCGCGAAGTCACCCGGGTTCACTTGAAACTTCCGCCGCGCCGCCTCCGCATCACCTGACGAAAGCTGCACCGCACTTGGGCTCGGATTGCCATACGGCAGCGCAATCCCCACCACATCCCGGTCATGCGCCTCAGCCGCATGCTCTTCCAAGATCCGCATCTGGATTTCGAGTTGAGGGTCGTCCGGCTTCGGCGCAAAGATCAACACCGGCCGCGCATGATCGCGCAGCTGCTGCAACGTCGTGATCCCGCCTGTCGGAGCCTGTCCCAGCACTAATCCCGGAAAGTTCATCACCAAATAAGCCGCCAAAAGGACTCGAAACCGCATACCCGTTCGATGCGCCAGCCCGCTGCCTGCGTTCACGGCTCCGGTGATACTTCCACTGGATGCGCTGCTTCCGTGTGAGCCGTCGCGTTCACATGGGTCTGCTCAAACGCTCTGTTCTCCACGCTGACAACAATATCCCGATGAAACACAAAGAGCACCTTGATCTTGAACTCCGTCCCAAAGCTCGAAGGAAACCACACGTCGCCCGGCTGCGGCGCATACACCGCCGTAAAGCCAAGCCCGGGTAGATTCGTCCCCAGCAGCGCCCTCACGCCCAACGGCAAACTCCGGCTCAGCGCAGTGCGCACCACGGCGGGCTCAAACGCAGACGTATCGATCCACGCATCTCCCTTCCAGCCGTAATCGTTTTTGTCCCTGGGCCGAAAGACAACATGGTAGGTTTCCCGCCCATTCTTCATCTCACGCCCTTTCAACTGAAAGGCCATATCCTTCTGCTGTGCAGAAGTCAGCGGAAACAGCCCAGCTCTCACCCCATCCTTGCTGTTCTTATCCGACGTAAAGTGGGTTCGCATACCCTCCACCAGGTCGACATCGGTATCGTTCACCGCAACCGGGGCGTTTCCTGCATCGCTGTCCAAAACAATCTCCTTATCCCCCACATTGACGTTTACATCGTCGCCCTTGGCAGCTTCCGTTTGGGCATTCTTCCTGTCGCTCGCAGTCGCTGCGCGAGGCATCGCCGTGTAATGGATCACGCGCTTGCCTTCGCGCACGTGCCCTGAAATCGCCAGCAAAGTCTGCGCCTGGCCGGTCGCGCTAGGAATCACACGCGTATCCGTCGTCTCCTCGCACATCACAGCATCGCCCTTACGCGACTGCACCCTTGCATGCTGCACATAAACAAGGCGGGTCCGAGCGGCCTCAGCCCGGTCCTGATTCCCCGCTACCCGCGCCATGATTGCATCCGCTGAGAGCGCAGGGCTCTGCGCAGAACCTAGCCCCGCCCGAAAGAAAATGAACGCACTTGCCGCCAGCCATCGAGACATGGTGAAGCCGAGTACGTTCGTCGCTCGCGGAAGGTTCCCCGTACCGCGGACTTCAGCTCGTCAAACTCAGCACAATCTTTCCGAAGTGGCTTCCACTCTTCATGTGCTCCAATGCCGCGCGCGCCTCCGCCAACGGAAATACCCGGTCAATGACCGGCTCAATACGTTTGGCCAGGATGGCCGCATTCAAACGCGCAAACATCTCCCGGCTGCCCACATAAATGCCGTTGAAGTGAATGCTTTTCGTCAGGATCGGCACCACGTTCACCCCTTTTCCAGGCTCCGAAAGCACCCCAATCAAGTTCACATGCCCGCCCACCCGCACCGCCCGCAGAGACTTCTCCAAAGTTCCCGGCCCGCCCACCTCCACTACATGGTCAACGCCCCGCCGCTCCGTGAGCCTCATCACCTCTTCATCCCATTCCGCCGTCGTCTTATAGTTAAGCGTCTCGTCCGCTCCTAAAGCTCGTCCACGCGCCAGCTTCTCATCCGAAGAACTCGTCAGGATGACCCGCGCGCCATGCGCCTTCGCCAGTTGCAGCCCAAACAGCGACACTCCACCCGTCCCTAGAATCAGCACCGTTTGCCCGGCACACACCTTGCCTTTCTCCACCAATGCATTCCACGCCGTCACCGCCGCGCAGGGCAGGGTAGCGGCCTGTTCAAACGACAGCTTATCCGGAATCCGAATCACCCCCGTAGCCGGCATCACCCGCTCCGTCGCAAATACCCCATCGATCGCGCCGCCCAGCGCCGACTTACCCGTAGTCGGCGTAATCTCACCAGCCTGCCAGCTCTGAAAAAACAAGCTTGCCACCCGGTCTCCCACCTTCAACTCCGTCACACCCTCGCCAACACTCACCACCTCCCCCGCCGCATCCGAACCCAAGATACGCGGAAGCTCCATCTTCGGGTTGTA
>CAXUDN010000004.1:60067-63225 GCA_964249715.1 uncultured Acidobacteriaceae bacterium | reverse complement strand
CCCACCATGAAGCTCTCATTACGCAGCGCCTTGCCCGGCCTGCTGTTTACTTCTGCGCTCGTCGCAGCCCCAGCCCCAATCATCGGTCAAACGGTCCCCAACCCCCTGCCCACCGGCACCGTCCTCAGCGATCTCACCGCCGACATGCGCAGCGTCGTCCTTCTCTTCGACGCGATCAAGGGCACCCCTATCATCCAGCTCACCCCGCAGGACGCCCGGCAGCAGTTCTCCGCGCAGGACGCCGCGAAAATTCTCGCCCGCGGCCTCGGTTCCGCTCCAAACCCAACCCCCGTCGGCAAAGTCCTGGACGGGATGACCGTTCCTGGCGAAAACGGAACCCTGATCCCCATTCGCATCTACTACCCCGCCGGCGCTGGACCCTTCCCCGTCCTCGTCTACTACCACGGCGGCGGCTTCGTCGTCGCGACCATCGACACCTACGATGAGTCCGCCCGCAATCTCTGCGTCGACGCCGATGCCATCGTAGTCTCCGTTGAGTACCGCAAAGCACCTGAAGCGCCCTTCCCGGCCGCCTACAACGACGCCATTGATTCCTACCGTTGGGTCACCAATAACATCGCCGCCTATAACGGCATTGCCACTAAGGTAGCCGTTGCCGGCGAAAGCGCCGGAGGCAATCTAGCCGCCGAGGTAGCCATTGCGGGCCGCGACGGCGTCGTGCAGAGGCCTACGCATCAACTACTCATCTACCCCATCACCACCAGCAATCTCAACCAGTACTCGGACCAGCTCTACACCAGCTCCGCGCTCCCGCTCTACACCCCCGAGCTGCCGTATTTCAATGCCCAGTACGTTCAGAACCCGGCAGACGCCAACAACCCTGAGGTCACGCCCATCACTGCCAACCTCGCCAACCTGCCGCCGGCCACCATCATCGCCGCGGAGATCGATCCTCTTCTCAGCGACGGCCAGGACTACTACGCCGCCCTGCTCGCCGCCGGCGACAAAGCCAGGTACCGCCTCTTCACCGGAGTTACCCATGAGTTTTTCGGCATGGGCGCTGTCGTCGCCAAGGCCAAAACAGCCGAGCAATATGGCGCCAACCAACTCGCCGCTTCTTTCAAGTAGCGCTGACCTCACCACGCGAAAAAAGGCACCCAACCCGGGTGCCTTCTTCGCTTTGATCATTGTTCAATCCAAAGAAACTTACGCTTTTACCACCGTCCCATCCACCACCTTCACCGGGTCGAGGAACGGCATCTGCGCCCGCAGCACCGCACCCACCTTCTCGACCGGATGCTCCCGGTCCCGCGCCCGGAACGTCTCAAAACCCTTGCGCCCCGTCTCGTTCTCTTCGAAGAACCGTTTCGCAAACGCCCCGGACTGGATATCCGCCAGGATCGCCTGCATCGCCTTCTTTACCTCTGGCGTTACCACCCGCGGCCCTGATACGTAGTCGCCCCACTCCGCCGTATCGCTGATCGAGTACCGCATGTACTCCAATCCCCCGCGGTACAGCAGGTCCACGATCAGCTTCAACTCATGCAGTACCTCAAAGTAAGCAATCTCCGGCTGGTATCCCGCCTCAATCAACACCTCAAACCCAGCCTTCACCAGCGCCGCGGTTCCCCCGCACAAGACAGCCTGTTCGCCAAAGAGATCTGTCTCGGTCTCTTCCGTAAATGTGGTTTCCAGCACCCCACCGCGCGTGCAGCCGATGCCCTTGGCATAGCTCAACGCATTCTCGAGCGCCATCCCGCTCGGGTCCTCCTCAACCGCAACCAGCCCCGGCACGCCGCCACCCTCCGTAAACACCTCACGCACCCGGTGCCCCGGCCCCTTCGGCGCCACCAGCGATACATCCACACCCGGAGGTGGCGCGATGGTCCTGAACCGGATGTTGAACCCATGCGCAAACATCAACGTCTTCGGCTCGCCATCCGAACCCTTGCTCTTGAGTCCGGGTTCGATCTCCTTGTAGACTTTCGCCGCCGTCTGATCCGGCACCAGCACCATAATCACATCGGCCCACTCGGATACCTCCGGCACAGCCAGCACCTCCAGTCCCGCCATTTCCGCCTTCTTCGCCGAGGCCGACCCAGGCCGCAATCCCACCTTCACCTCAACTCCCGAATCCTTCAGGTTCAGCGCATGCGCATGCCCCTGTGATCCATAGCCGATAACGGCCACCCGCTTGCCTTGAATAAGGGAAAGGTCTGCATCCTGATCGTGGTAAGTCTTTGCCATCTATGTCCGTCGCTTTCTTGATTTCTGAGATTGTCATCCCGAAAGGGCATCTGCGTTTGCTGCCGCATCTCTTGTTGTCATTCCCGTAGGGAATCTGCTGTTTGCTCGAACGCCTCAATACCACCTTCAAGCCTCATGCTCATCGAACTGATTCGGTATTCCTTCCCCCTGCGGCAGCGCATCCGGGTCCAACACCTCATCCATCGAACCCAACCCATCCTGCCGCGACCCCAATGCCTTCAAAACCCGGCTCGTATGGTGTCCACGCCGCATCGCCATGCGCCCCGTCCGCGACACCTCCAACACCTCATACCCACTCTCCCGCAATACCTGCAGCAAGCCCTCAATCTTCGACGCCGACCCTGTCATCTCGAGCATAATGCTCTCCGGCGCCAGATCCACCACACGCGCCCGAAACACCGTAGCCAACTCAAAGATCTGCGACCGCGAACTCACCCCGTGCGGCGACGTTGGCCCTGCTGAAACCTTGATCAGACAAAGCTCCCGCACCACCGCCTCAGCCCGGTTTACCTCATCGACATCCACCGTTGTCTCCAGCTTATAAAGCGAAGCCTTGATCCGATGCGCCGCCGTCTCCGCCGCCTCACAAACGATCGTCATGCGCGAGGTATCCGCCCGCTCACTCTCCCCCACCGTCAACGAAACAATGTTGATATTCAACCGCCGAAACAGCGAAGCCACTCGCGTCAAAACGCCGGGTTTATCTTCCACTAGAGCCACGAAAGTGTGGAGCATTAGGCCTCCTCCGCCGTCTCAAGCAGAGGATCCTTCTTTGGCCTGCGCACCATCTCATGCAGCGCCGCTCCCGGCGCAATCATCGGGTAGACCCCATCCTCTTTCTCCACCTGGAAGTTGATCAAAAACGCCTTCCCTCCCGTACGCGCCCGCGTCACCGTCGGCATCACCTGCGCCCTCTCCGTCACACTCGT